>NZ_VOYF01000004.1:0-248704 GCF_013420775.1 Acinetobacter sp. YH01010
TCAATTACGCAAAATAATTCGGTACTATTAAACATGAGGATAGAGTTGTGAGTTTTGTGTGGTAACTCAACTGATGGCTCTAGTCCTCATATTTTTCAAGTCAATTTCTTATCCGCGATTCGGGTTAGATTAGGAAGTGATAATTTAGCTCGAGGTGTTCATCAGTACATAGAAAAAGAAAATGTAGATTATGAAAATGAGTATATTTTGAATGCGGAAACCTCATTTCCTTATTTTCATTCCCAAATCCAAGCATACCCTGATGAGATTATTATGGGTAATAGTGATATCGGTGTGGAAGAACAAAACTTAAAAAATGCATTTGAAAGAATCGAAAAGAACCTTATAGATGAACTAAATAAATTAAACCTTAAAAATAAATATGAATTTTCGCAGCTTAAAAATAAAGATTATATATTTAGTATTTATGAAGAAGATCAAAAAAAGATAACGGATTATTTAAAGAAAATTCGTGACAAGATTCGATCTTTAAAGCTCGTATTTATTAACCTTGATAATGAAGAGGAAGCATATTTAATTTTTGAAACATTGAATGCCCGAGGTAAAGATTTAAGAGTTTCTGATTTAATTAAGAACTTGTTGCTTCAAAAAATTAAATCTACGAGTAAGAGTGTAGATAAACCCAAAGAAGCATGGAATTCTATTGTAAATAAACTTTCAAAATCAGGCTCAGATGTAGTTGATAATTATGTAGTTCATTATTGGTTGGCTAACCATGAATATACGACAGAAAAAGAGCTTTTTTCGAAAGTGAAAAAATACGTCAATCGACATGATGCTAATGCACAAAATATTCTTAATGAGTTAGTCGAATTTTCTGAAAACTATTTGCAAATGCTTATGCCAAATTCAACAATTATTTCGAAAGAAATGCTAGAGATAAAGAATAGTTTAAATGGTCTTAGGGTTTTCAGTGTAAGACAACAATCTTCACTTGTTCTAGCATTATTAGTAGCTTATAAAAAGAAAAGAATTACGCTGAAGAATTTAAAAAAGAGCATGAAGTTAATTGAGCATTTTCATTTTCAGTATAATGCGATTGCTTCAAAAAGGTCTTCAGGATCTATTGCTACAGGGTATTCTAAGCTAGCATTGGAGCTAAATAGTGTAGATAGTAATGATTCCTTTCAAGTTTTTTACAATAATCTCTATAAGCATTTATCAGATAAAATGCCAAAATTTGATGAATTTGATGTTAAATTTAAGCAATTAATATATCTTTCAGACCAAACAAGAAATCGAAATGTGATTAAATATATTTTTACTTTATTGATGGAACAAAATAATCCAGCTCTAAATTTAGATTATGAATCCTTGACTATTGAACATTTGGTATCCCAATCTACGATTAAAGATATAAACAAAGGGAAAGAGCAGCTAATAGGTGGATTGGGTAATTTATTATTAGTATCTACTACAATTAACAGTAATGATTTAGCAAATAGATGTGTTATGGAAAAGATTGCTATTTTGAAAGATAAGCAGTATCCATTCTCTGAAAATTTATTACCGCATGATTTTCATGGTACAGAATCTGAAATATTAGAGAGATTGGGTGAACTTTCAAGCAAGATTTTCAATATTACGAAAATTTAATTAAAAAACCCGCTTTAAAGCGGGTTTTTTAAATTTAATTTGGGACTTAGTGCTGTAACACCGAAATATCAGCCACTTTTGTGAACAAGTCACGAAGCTGTGCAAGCATACGTAAACGGTTCGCTTTTAGGTCAGCATCATCTGCCATCACCATTACACCGTCAAAGAACGCATCGACTGGCGCACGAAGTGCAGCAAGCGCAGAAAGGGCAGCAGTGTAGTCCTTCGCAGCAAATAACGGCTCAACCACAGGTGTGATTTTCGCAAGTTCAGCGAACAATGCTTTTTCAGCATCTTCAACCAAGTTGGCTTCAACCACAGCGCCTTCAGGTGCAGCTTCTTTCGCAAGAATGTTTGCAACACGTTTGTTTGCAGCAGCAAGCGCAGCAGCTTCAGGTAAGTCACGGAAATGATTTACCGCATTTACACGTTTGTCAAAATCAAGTGGTGATTTTGGAGAAAGTGCTTGAACCGCTTGAATCACATCTACAGCCACGCCTTGGTCTTCATATTTCGCACGGTAACGACCTTCAAGGAATGCAACAGCATCCGCTAAAGTCTTATCGTGATCTTTCAATACATCGCCATAGGCAGCAAGTGCAAGTTTGATTAGATCTTCAATCGAAACGTCTAAATCATTTTCAGTCACAAGACGCAAGATACCAATTGCAGAACGACGTAATGCAAACGGGTCTTTAGAACCTGTCGGCGCCTGACCAATACCAAAAATACCTGTCAATGTATCTAAACGGTCAGCAAGCGCAAGCGTAGTACCTGTTTTGGTTTTTGGTAAAACGTCACCTGCAAATTTAGGTAAGTATTGTTCACCTAAAGATTCAGCAACTTCATCATTTTCGCCTTCAATACGTGCGTAGTAAGTACCCGCAATACCTTGAAGCTCAGGGAACTCACCCACAAGTTCAGAAGTTAAGTCGCATTTTGCAAGGAGTGCAGCTTTTTCAGCATCTGCAGGGTTCGCACCTGTGATAGCCGACAAAGCCACAGCCAATTTAGCAATACGTTCAGACTTGTTCCAAAGGGTACCCAATTCAGCTTGGAATACCATATTTGCAAGTTTCTCTTTACGAGATGCAAGCGGTTGCTTTTGGTCTTGTAAGAAGAAGAATTCAGCATCTGACAAACGTGGACGAACAACTTTTTCGTTACCTTCAATAATTTGAGACGGATCTTTCGACTCAATGTTTGACACGGTAATGAAGTACGGTTGAAGTTTATTGTCGCTATTCACTAAGCAGAAGTACTTTTGGTTGTCCTGCATGGTGGTGATGAGTGCTTCTTGAGGCACTGCAAGGAAGCGTTCTTCAAAGCTAGCACGAAGCGCAACTGGCCATTCAACCAATGCTGTTACTTCGTCACGTAAGTCCGCAGGGACAATCGCAATGGCATTCACTTCATCCGCCAAAGCTTTGACTTGTTGGTCGATGATGGCTTGGCGCTCTTCAAAGTTTGCAATCACTTTTGCAGTACGCAGGGCATCAAGATAAGCATCGGCATTTGCAAGTGTAATTGCTTCAGGAGCATGGAAACGGTGACCATAAGTCACGTTACCTGCTTGGTGATCCTGAATTGTTGCTTCAATCACATCACTGTCTTTCAACAACACAACCCATTTTACAGGACGTACAAATTCAGTACGGCTTGCAGCAGAACGCATGCGTTTTGCAATAGGTAGGTTATCTAAAGCGGCTTGTAAAATTTGTGGAAGTAAAACATCAAGGCTTTGACCTTTTACATCTTTTAAGTAGCACACTTTTTCAACTTTACCCGCTTGGAAAGTTGATACTTGATCAACTGTAATGCCTTGACCGCGCATAAAGCCTTCAAGTGCTTTAGTCGGTTTGCCTTCGGCATCAAATGCTGCTTGTTTCGCAGGGCCATCAAAACGTTTTTGAGTGTCGGCTTGCGCAGCATCAACATTCACAATTTTAAGTGCAAGGCGGCGTGGTGCTGCATATGCTTCGATTGAATCGAATGCTAGACCTGCGTCTTTTAAGCCTTTTACCGTTTCTGCATGTAGCGCATCACGTAATTTTTTTAAGCTTTTGGGTGGAAGTTCTTCGCAGCCTAATTCGAACAATACTGTATGTTTAGACATTATTTGCTCTCCTTAGATTCTACTTTTGCTTCCGCTTCAACTTGAGCTTTGAGTTGAGCAAGGACTTCGTCACGTAAAGCAGGTTCTGCCATCGGGAAGCCAAGCTTCGCACGCGCAGCGACATAGCTTTGTGCAATAGCACGAGCCAATGTACGTACACGTAAAATATAACGTTGACGTTCAGTTACTGAAATTGCGCCACGTGCATCAAGCAAGTTAAAGCTATGCGATGCTTTAATCACTTGCTCGTAAGCAGGAAGTGGAAGTTCCGCTTCCATTAAACGAGTCGCTTCCGCTTCATAGAAGTCGAAGAGTTCAAACATTTTTTCAACGTTGGCATATTCGAAGTTATAGGTTGATTGTTCCACTTCGTTTTGGTGGAACACGTCGCCATAGGTCACTGTACCAAACTGACCTTTGGTCCAAACCAAATCGTAAACAGAGTCTACACCTTGGAGGTACATCGCTAGACGTTCTAGACCGTAAGTGATTTCACCTGTCACAGGGTAGCACTCAACACCACCAACTTGTTGGAAGTAAGTGAACTGAGTTACTTCCATACCGTTTAACCAAACTTCCCAACCTAAGCCCCATGCGCCAAGTGTTGGAGATTCCCAGTTATCTTCCACGAAACGAATGTCGTGAACAAGGGTATCAATACCAATGGCTTTTAATGAATCTAAGTACAACTGTTGGATGTTGTCTGGGTTTGGTTTCAACACGACTTGGAACTGGTAGTAGTGTTGTAGGCGGTTTGGGTTCTCACCATAACGGCCATCTTTCGGACGGCGAGATGGCTGAACATAAGCAGCGTTCCAAGTTTCAGGGCCTAAGGCACGTAGGAAAGTTGCAGTGTGGAATGTACCCGCACCCATTTCCATATCGTAAGGTTGAAGAATTACACAGCCTTGTTCAGCCCAGTAGTTTTGTAAGGCAAGAATTAAGCCTTGGAAGGTATCAATATGCGATATGGCGCGACTCATGGTCATCCACTTAAAATTAGATAAAAATTGTGCTCAATTATAAGGATTTTGGGGGTGTGTGGCAAAGGTTTCGCGTGAACAAGTGGGCTTTTAATGCCAGATAGAATAAAGGCACTGCGGGTTTTAAATGAAGCTGAGTCTTTATTGGTGAAATATGGTGGCAATAAGACAACTTCATCAGTGATACTGTTGTTAACGATGATCATGCTATAAAAATACAATGAAATTTAGGAATAATAAAATTATTCAAAGACTTATGGGTTCGAAGTGGTTGCGTTGGTAAAAAGGAAGACAGCATTCGGGTTGTGACAAAATGTTGTTATTACAAAACCATTTAGGACTTAAATGTGATGCCTATTTTCTTCGTTTTCCTGTGGGTTCAATGATTCCACCACGTCAAGACTCTGTACAATATGGGCAGCATTTTAGGTTGAATATCGTGATTAAAAAATCGAAAGCAGGTGGTGAATTTATATGTGAGCGAAGCATCATTGATTTACCAAGAGTTAAATTATTTAGACCAGATTTGTATCGGCATGAAGTGACTGAGGTGCAAGGCAGCTCATGCTATGTATTAAGTATCGGATGCGTAATCGATTAAATTTGATAGATAAAATCAATATCTTTTAAGAAAATTCAGCCTGTAATTTTCAAAAAAATCCCAAATAACCAACAGGGTAATCGGTCTTTTATAACGTCTTTTGCAACTTAGGTGGCTTGGTACAGCATACGAAAATCGAATAAAAAATATCGCCGCTCAATGAACGTTTGCTATATGACTTTGGCGCGTCTATCGTTTAGAGATATTCTCAAAAAAAGAATCAAAATTCACCACTAAAAATTTAGTCGTAAAATAAAAAATGAGTCGTTTAGACTCATTTTTATCAAGGCTTTATGACTCAGATAAGCTTTTGGTTTTATTAATTACAATTTCAACCCGTCGATTTTTCTGACGACCTTCAGGATTGTCCTCACCATTAGATAGGGTATTCGGTTTAAGCGGCTGACTTTCTCCCATCCCGCTGATTTGATAATTTAAATCAATACCTTGGGCTTTAAAATAATCACGCACCGCTTCAGCCCGTTGTAACGACAGTTTTTGGTTGGCCGCATCTGAACCAATATTATCGGTATGGCCGACAATGGCAATAATGCCTTTACCTTTGCTTTTTAAGGTCTGGGCTGCTTGCTGTAACTCAGGTTCAGCTTCGGGTTTTAAATTGGCTTTGCCAAAATCAAACAGCACATCCGAACTTAAATTCACCTGAATATTAAATTCATTATGATTGGCACTTAAATCTGAACCGACAGCCGATAAATTACTGGCTTCTGCCTGAGGTTGACTTGGTTCAGATGGCTTCGGCTGCTGTTCTGGCACAGTCTGAGTGTTGTCTATTTCTGCGACGTTCTGTTCAGTCTGCGGTGGATCAGTTTTGGAATCTACACATCCTGCAATCAATAAGCTCAAACTTGCGCTATACAGTAATGTTCTCATTAGCGTTCAACCGGTATGCCGTCAAAAGAACCTGCATTACCTAAATTGATGCTAATGGTCTTGGTGCTTTCAGGCGGCGCAGGGAATTTAAAGGTGAGTAAAATAGGTTCATAACTGGCTTTTTGGATAGCTTTATTTGTTGCATTTAAAGGTGCTGCCATCCAAATGCCAGCATCATCTTGCAGCAGTCCTACTTTTTTGGCTGTGTCATCATCAATATAATTGGTTTGTTCCAAATTGATGGATGTGCTCATAAATTCAGTGTTTCCATTTGGGGCAGGGTTAGGTTGAGCTATCACTTTTACGGTTAAAATTTTTCCAATCACCTTGACGCTTTGTAAACCTAAAGTGCCTTTACTCATGGGGATTTCAGCTAAAGTGGGTTGAGGCGCTGGTGCTTCAACTTGTGGTGCTGGTTCTCGAATAAGATCATCCCCATTTTTTGCAGTTTCAGTTGGGGCCATTTCTTGAGGTGTATTATCATTGGCTGGCGGATTGGCTTGTTGAGGTTCTTTGGAGCAGGCCGATAAACCCAAGCCAAGCACACAGAGGGCACACATTGCGAAGATATTTTTATTCATTCAGAACATCCTTTTTTCAAATATTTTTATAGGTCTTTTGACTATAGGGAATTTTAAACAGCTAGCCTGTCTAGGTTTTGTTGTAAAACGTTAATGAAATAAGAGAGATGAGCAGGTGATTGACTCGTGAGCATTATTCAGTTCTTTCGGCTTTAATTTGGATTAGATATTGTTCAGTAGAAAATTTTATAAGATAAAGGTATAAAATAAATACATCTTATAAGAGACTTCGTTTTATAATCGCCCATCTGTTCGAATAATCAATCAGGCATCTCGTGTTTCACGCAAAATCAGCTTGGCTTAATACACTTAAACCCAACTTTAAAGTTTTACCATTAAAAGATCGCATCCTATGTGGGGTAGGTGCTTTGCTTGGCTTGAGTATATCTTCGCTGATTAGTTGGTTAGCGCTAGGTGACTTAAATGCATGGTATATCGCCCCGATGGGCGCATCGTCTGTGCTGCTCTTTGCTGTACCTGCTAGTCCTTTGGCACAGCCGTGGAATATGGTGGTCGGTAATAGTCTTGCGGCTTTGATTGGCGTGACGTGTGCGATGTATATTCCTAATTTAACCGAAGCTTTTAGTATCGCAGTTGCATTAGCGATTATCTTAATGATGACCACGGACTCATTGC
This sequence comes from Acinetobacter sp. YH01010, assembly GCF_013420775.1. Classification (NCBI taxonomy): domain Bacteria; kingdom Pseudomonadati; phylum Pseudomonadota; class Gammaproteobacteria; order Moraxellales; family Moraxellaceae; genus Acinetobacter; species Acinetobacter sp. YH01010. The sequence continues at coordinate 7,429 of NZ_VOYF01000004.1, forward strand.
ATCCACCGAGTGGGGCAGTAGCGATTACCGCGGTATTGGGCGGAGAGGCAGTCCATGATTTAGGCTACGCCTTTCTTTTTTATCCAGTCCTTTTAAATTCGGTCCTCTTGATGGTGGTTGCTATTATTTATAACCGATTACTAGGTAAGCAGTATCCACAAAAATCACAAGTTAATACACGGACGACAGATCCAACACCGACACAAAAAGTGTCGATTCAACCTGCGGATATTCAGCAAGTCTTAGAACAGCAAAGTCAGTTACTCGATATCAGTGAATACGACCTACAAAAAATCATTTTAGAAGCACAGCAGTTAGCTAGTCGTCGTGGTCTAAGCCAGTTTCATTGTCGTGATCTCATGAGCCAGCAAGTGATTAGCTTGCGTGCAGAAGATGATATTCAGTCAGCATTGGAAAAGTTTAAACAAGTCAATTTGATGAGTTTGCCAGTGGTGAGTGATCTGGATCGCTTGGTGGGAAATTTGGCTTTATATGATGTAGTGGAATGGTTTAAACGTGCCGCAGACCCCAAAGCCAGTTGGGAAAATCACGTTTATCAAATTATGAATCCCAAAGTGGTGACCGTGCAGCCAGATCAACCGATTGAAGATTTGGTGCCGTATTTTGTGGAAAGATCTTTTAATTATATTCCAGTCGTTGAGCAAAAACGGTTGGTGGGAATGATTAGCCGTGCTGATATGATCGCAGCGTTATATCAACAGTTAAATCAGCAAACAAAATCTTAAGCCTTAAACTTTGATTTAAATTCATCAGACTTAAATATGGTTTTGCCAAAATGTAGGCAAAAAAAAGCTACGGAATCTTGGGGGAGAAACCGTAGCGACCAAACTGGGTCAAGGGATTTTAACGTCTGTCATCATTCACAGTACGGATTGGATCTGAATAGCCATTGGTACGGAAAAAGTTATCTTGTGCTTTAGGCATGACTAACCATAAAACCAAGTACACCAAAATACCGGGAAAGGCTGCGCTTAAGCATGATACAAAGATAAAAATAATACGCAGTAAATTTACGTTCCAACCAAAACGTTCAGCAATACCCCCCATCACACCAGCAATCATGTTAGAGCGGTTTGAGCGATATAAACCAACATTGGCCATTCAGGTCTCCTTCAAAAAAGAATAAATTTGAATATTTCCAAATTCATATTATAGAAATGGTGACAAGCTTTGCGATTTAAAGGGTGCAGAAAAAAAATTAAGTAAAGTTATGTAATTTGAAGAATTGGTTTGATTAGTTTGCCTTTAAAATAGCTTGAGTATTAATTAAATATCAACGATAACAATGAGATATGATTAACATATATCGCAAATATATGTATACAGCGTTGATTATTTGATTACAATATTAAGTCAGCAAGAACTGAAAAAACCAATGAATGATTGGTCTTGGCACATTATATGAAAACATCGGCTTCACCTTTTTTGATGAAATTTGCATATCTTTCAGTGTTTGCAGGAGTGTTCAGCCTCTCTTTTATTGGTTGTAGTCCAACGCCTCAACCCGCAGCGGATAAGGGTGAAAGTTCAGCATCAACTGTCGCATCGGAAGTTCAAGCGAAGCAAGATCATGGAAAAAAATTAACCCAAGTGGCAGGGCAGGCGACATTACCGAATGACGATGAAATAAAGTCAGCTCCTGTTCCTGAGCATGCCAAAATTTTTATTGGACGTTTTCATGCCAAAGTAAAATGCGATGACAGTTTTATTCCATGCCCAGAAGGCGATGCGGAGTTCATTCTTAACTTATTACCAGATGGCACGGTACACCGCAGTATTATTCAAATTGGTAAAGTGTTTGCTGAAAAAACCAATACGCCAGGCATTAATGTGAAATACCGTAAGGATACGTGGAGTGTCAATGAAGCACATACCGAGCTGGTGGTTCATCGAAAAGAAGGCGTGAATTTTTATTATCACGTGATTAATGAAAATAAAATCATTATGGATTTGGACAAAATTCGTCAAGGTGAAGTCGACCGAAATCAGGAATTATTTTCTAAAGGTTATCCTCAGCCTCAACATGCCTATACCTTGGTGAAAGACCCAAATTAAATGCTGCGGATAAAATAAATAAAATTATAAATTGAGTTTGAGCGTCGGCGTGAAATTCGTAGTTCTTGGTGGATCGAATGCTATTGGCTTATAAAAAATTGAATTATTAATACGACATAGTAAAGACTAAATAGAATTGGTGGGTTGTGTGGGGTTCGAACCCACGACCAATAGATTAAGAGTCTACTGCTCTACCAACTGAGCTAACAACCCTGAGAAAATTTTAAAATAACATTTTAAAATTTTAGCAAGATAAACGAAGCGCGTAATTTTGAGTACTAGGGAATATTTGTTATCTAAAATTTTTCAGGTCAAATACTTCATCTAGCAAGACAAGAATGATACTTCGCAACATCGCTATAGCAAAATTTCGAGAATGGCGAATCAAAACCAATAATGGTGATGGTTTGTCTTGGTCGGAACCTGCAGGTTTCTTTTTCTTCAACTGCCGAAAGAAAGAAGCCCTAAGAAAGAATGGTGGGTCGTCCGCGACTCGAACGCGGGACCAATAGATTAAAAGTCTACTGCTCTACCAACTGAGCTAACGACCCTTAGGGGGTATGCACAAGATTGTAATCTAAAACTGGCATTTTAGAAAGATGGTGGGTCGTCCGCGACTCGAACGCGGGACCAATAGATTAAAAGTCTACTGCTCTACCAACTGAGCTAACGACCCATCTTGTGGTATCGAAGGAAATGGTGGGTCGTCCGCGACTCGAACGCGGGACCAATAGATTAAAAGTCTACTGCTCTACCAACTGAGCTAACGACCCATTTCGCTTGATGGTGCGTATTGTAGCAAGATCTGCTTCAAGCGCAAGTAAAAAATCATAAACTTGCTTGTGTTTGATTATAAATACAACAATGTGGCTCATTTTGACGGGTGATTGTCGTCAAAATGAGCAAGTTTGATTTAGAAACGGTATTGATAGGCCTGAATATTATTATAAATTTCAGGGGTCAAGTCACAATAAGCACTCGCGTTCGGCAGTAAAACCAAGATTCGCTCATCCGTTTGCTGAGGATCAAAGTCTTGTTCTTTCAGCTTATTTTTTTGGTATTTAAACGTACCTGTGGTTTCGACTTTTTTCTGTACACGTAAAAATACCGGTACAGCATACGCTGGTAAGCATTTTTTAAATTGTAGAACCATTTCACTACAATCTTGTTCGTTGAGTTCGGCACCATCGGTGAGCGTGATGGCAGCCATACCTGCACGGCCATTGGTGTCTGGAATTTCTACGCCATAAACCACAGCTTCAGCAATTTTATCGTACTCACTCACCATGTTTTCAACTTCAGTGGTTGAGACGTTTTCACCTTTCCAGCGGAAGGTATCGCCTAGACGGTCGACAAATTGTGCATGTCGGAAGCCAATGTCACGGACCAAGTCGCCAGTGTTGAAGTATGAATCACCATGCTTGAACACATCTTTCATAATGACGGATTTGTTTTTTTCCGTGTCGGTATAGCCATCGAAAGGTGAGCGACGGGTAATTTTACCGATGAGTAAGCCGACTTCGCCTTTTTTCACTTTAATGCAGCGACCTTTAGCATCATGTACAGCTTCATTTTTTTCTTTATCAAACTGAATAATCGCATAAGGCGTTGGTGAAAAACCAACGGTATTGTCGAAGTTAAATACATTACTAAAGCCAACGTTGCCTTCACTTGAAGCATAGAGTTCAAGGACTTCTTCGACCCCAAAGCGTTCTTTAAACTTATCCCAAATATTTGGTCGCATGCCGTTACCAATCATTTTTTTCACACGATGGCCTTTTTCAAGGTCTGAATGTGGAGCATCCATCAAATAACGGCAAAGCTCGCCCACATAGCCAATGGCTGACGCATCAAATTTTTGTACATCTTTCCAAAACGATGAAGTTGAGAACTTGCGACGCAGGGCAAGGGTGGCGCTACCTGCAATCACCCCACACCAACAAACTACAGTGCCTGTAGCGTGATAGAGCGGCAAAGTTACGTACATCACATCATCTTTATTCAGATTAAGGACGTGACCATATGTTCCATAAGCCAAAGTCCAACGGCTGTTGGTGAAAATCACCGCTTTAGGTAAGCCTGTTGTCCCAGAAGTGTAGATATAAAATAGGCCGTCTTTGCCTTTTACACTTGCAGTGGTGGGTGTGTTGAATTTTGGAAATTTATCAATCGCTTCTGCAAGGTTTAAGAAGCCTTTAGGTGCTTGACCGGCATCAACACGAGTGGCTTGATCTGCAAACCAATGTAAACGATCTGTAGCCACACTGAGATCATTACGAATATCTTCTACGGCTTGACGGCATTCTTCGCCCACAATTACCGCAATTGGGTTCACTAAGTTGATGCTGTGTGTCAGGACTTTGCCAACTTGTGAGGTGTTGACCAAGGCACTGGTGACGCCAATTTTGGCTAAAGCCACGATAGTTGCCACGAGTTCAGATCGGTTTTCGATCATCACCGCAATCACATCACCTTTTTTTGCGCCGAGTGCTAGGTAATAGTGACCAATTTGATTGGCCCATTCATTGAGTTCGTTATAGGTGTATTTTTGCTCTTCAAAATATAGCGCATAGCCTTTGGGATTACGCTTTACGGCTTTTTCAAATGCAATCCCTAAGCCTGCGGAAGTATTTGGGGTACGTAAATAGGCTTGCTTTAGACCACTCAACAGGTTGGGTACTTTGCTAATGAACGCGGGAATTTTTGCTGCAACATCAGCAATCCCAATAAGGTCGTGTTGTGTAGTTTGGCTCATGTGAATCCTATTTATTTTTCGTAATCCGATACGGTCTATTTCTTTGCAATGAAATTTGCAGCAAATTCTACAATTGTCTTTTAATCGTTTCGATCTAGTGCAATCAACCTAATTTGACAAAAGTATCAAAAAAAAACCAGTCACCGAAATGACTGGATTTTTTTATTCACCTGCAAAATAGCAAATTACTGCTCAGTTGCGGTGTTTACTTTTTTCGGTGGACGACCGCGAGGACGACGAGGGCGTGCAGGTTTTTCACCTTCAGTGGCCGAGTTCTCGTCTACAGGAACCTCAACTTTCTTTTCCGCTTCAACGGCTTGAGCTTTTTCTTCTACTGGTTTAGCAGGAGCTTTAGACACTTCTTCCGTCTTTTCAGGCTGCGCACTCACATCCAGTTCAGCTTGAACGGGTGTCGGTACTTCAGCTTGAACGGGTTCAGGTGCTTCAGTTTGAATTGCAACGTCGGATACATTGGCTTCAACTGTAGCAGCTTTAGCTTCTGCAACTACAGGCGCCTCAATAGCAGTGTCTGCGACAGGCGTAGCTTCCACCTCAGCATGTGCTTTTGCTTGGTCTTGTTTCGCTTGTTCAGCGGCAAGTTTAGCAAGGCGACGACGCTCACGTGGGTCATTAGCAACACGTTTATCTGACACAGGCTTTGGTGGTGTCAAATCCAACATTGGCGCTGGTTCAGCTTCAGGTGCAGCTTTTGCAACTTGAACATCACGAGTGACAGGCTTTTTCTCTACAGCTGTTTCAGCTGCAGGTGCAGTCAAAGTTGCGGCATATTCTTCCGTGAATTTTTGCAATGCACGGTTGAATGTTGGAATTAAGCCAAATTGCTCAATCAGTACTGAGCAGTCTTCGCCGTATACATGCTTAATCAAGCTGCTTATAGTGTATTGACCTAGTGTCGGCACTTGAGATGGCGAAATTTTCGGAGCCTGTGCTTGTTGAGCACGAGCTTCACGCTGTTCACGGCGGCGCTGACGAGGGTCATTGCTTGCACGAGACGGTTTTTGCTGCGCATGCTGTGGTTTATGCGCTGCTTCTTTTGTTTCAGTCGCAGGTTTTTCCACTTTTTCTGCTTCAACGACAGCGGCTTTTGGGACTACTGGGGTTTCTACAGGTTTTTCAACTGCTGGGGCAGTATTTAGCGCTACGATTTCGCTTTGAGCTTGATCAACATTTACTACAAGTGCTGTTGGCATCACGTCTTGACGTGGTGCATTAACAACTTCAACTTTAGGTTGACGTTGATTGCGGTTTTCAGGTTGTTGCTCAGTTGCAACTTCCTGAGCAATCGCTTGCTCGTTCAATACGCTTTGATCGCGGTGGCGATTTGGGCGATTTGGACGTTGTTGGTTGTTGCGGTCACGACGTGGAACAGACTGCGGTTGCTCATTATTTTGAACATCTTGCTGTACTTGTTCGTTGTTGTGTTGACGGCGTGAGTTACGGCGGTTTTCACGTTGGTCTTGACGGTTGTCTTGGCGCGGTTCTTGACGTTCAGAGCGTTGCTCTTGGCGTTCGTTTTGACGTGCTTCGTTGTTACGCTGTTCTTGACGGTCTTGACGTGAAGGTTGTAGCACTTCTTCATGAACTTGATGCGATTGAGCTTCTTGTTCACGTGGTTCTTTATGCTTAGTACGCTTTTTGTTGTGACGTTTTTCTTCACGGTCAGCTTTTTCTGAATGGCTGTCACGTTCTTGTTTGTGCACAACAGAAGAAGGCGCAAGGTAAGCATTATTGTCTACGACAACAACAGGCGCTGCCGATGCAGGGGTAATTTGACCAAACTGGCCACGGCTTGCAGCACCGCTATTTACCATTTGTTCAATTGCAGCAGCGGCATTGTTTGCAGTACGCGACTGGTCAACGGTTGCAGCTTGTTTTTGAACAAATAAGTTTTCTAACCATGCACATGGACTAGATGATGCTGCAGAAGCGGCAACTTGTGCAGGTGCTTGTTGAGCAGCAACGGGTTGTTGCTTATTCTTTTTGTGGCCTTTTTCTTGTTGTTGTACAGGTGCTTGTTGCTGAGCAGCAGCGGCCTGTTCTTCACCTAAATGCCATTCAGATGCTTCGTAACCCAATTCTTTTTCGCTAGAACGTGTCGCTTCAGTGCGTTCATAGCTTGTAGGTGCAAAACCTTCAGGGTTATACGAAATTTCGTAATGTGGTGTTTCTAGGTGAGGGTGTGGAAGTACAGTCACACGAACATTTGAAGTTTGTTCAAGATATACAAGGCTGTGACGCTTTTCATTCAATAAGAATGCAGCAATTTCAACAGGCACTTCAACTTGAACTTCACCATGACGTTCGCGTAGCGCAATTTCTTCCACTTTACGCATAATTGAAAGTGATAAAGAACGTAGGTCACGTACCATACCTGTGCCATGACAGCGTGGGCACACATAACCAGTGGCTTCTTCAAGCGATGGACGTAAGCGTTGACGGCTCATTTCCATCAAACCAAAGCGTGACAGTTGACCGAATTGGATACGTGCACGGTCACTTTGTGTTGCTTCACGAAGTTTAGCTTCAACCATACGTTGGTTACGGTCTTTGGTCATGTCGATGAAGTCGATCACAACCAAACCACCGATATCACGTAAACGTAATTGGCGAGCGATTTCTTCAGCAGCTTCAAGGTTGGTATTGAGCGCTGTATCTTCTACGTCGCTACCACGTGTTGATTTTGCAGAGTTAATATCAATTGAAACCAGTGCTTCAGTTTGGTCAATCACAATTGAACCACCAGAAGGAAGTTTTACTTCACGTTCATAGGCAGTTTGGATTTGACTTTCGATACCAAAATGAGCAAATAACGGTTCATTTAACGTATAGGTTTTTAATTTGTCGATTTGACGTGGCATCACCGCTTTAACAAAGTTATAGGCTTCGTTATACGCTTGCTCAGAGTCAATTAAAATTTCAGCAACATCATCACGTAAATAGTCACGGATCGCACGTGTAACCACACCGGCTTCTTGGTGAACCAACATTGGTGATGGACCAGAACTTGCAGTGCTCTGGATTTGTGCCCAAAGGTCCAGCAAGTGTTGAAGGTCAAGTTGGAGTTCTTCTTGAGAACGACCAATACCTGCAGTACGTACAATCACGCTCATGCCACGAGGGACATTTAAAGACGCCAACATTTCTTTCAACTCTTCACGAACTGAACCTGAAATTTGACGGCTAATACCGCCACCTTTCGGGTTGTTTGGCATCAAGACCAAATAACGACCAGCAAGAGAGATAAATGTAGAAAGGGCAGCACCTTTATTACCACGTTCTTCTTTTTCCACTTGAACCAAAAGCTCAGTGCCTTCAGTGATCAATTCTCGGATGTTTGAAGTTTGGCGAGGATCTGCTTTGTAATAAGAATTAGCTATTTCGCGCATCGACAAGAAACCTTGACGACCTGCACCGTATTCAACAAATACAGCTTCTAAAGACGGCTCTACGCGAGTCACATGACCTTTATAGATATTCGATTTTTTTTGTTCACGGGTACGATTCTCTAAGTCAAAATCGTAAAGACGCTGACCAGTGACAAGTGCAACGCGAATTTCTTCGGCATGTGTTGCATTAATCAACATACGTTTCATGGGTGTAACACCTAATAGTGATACACAGAAGAACATCGCCTGACTCGTAGCGAGCATCAGATAGCATGGATCAAGTTGCACAGATCGAAAAACATCATCTGTGCATGTGTACCGACCTTCTTTGGGCGGGCAACGGTTTTTGATTCACGTATTGATGATGGCAATACGGCTTCAATCTTTTAAACGATTAAAGTCACCTGAACGCGTTTCACTGGCGGACAAACGGTGCATTGGATGTGAGTAACTTTCACTGTCACATTGCTCGAAGAGCATCCATTCATATCTGATAGAGCGTCTTGATACGGAATTATCATCGTACCTTTACAAACTGTGCAGATCCAATGCATCAAACGTTGTGGCCTGAACACGATTTCCAGGGAGCGACTGGTCTGATGTGTATCAGTTTACGTTTAAAAACCAACCTTGGTTGGCACATATTTTTTTGGGGCAAACTGTGTTTTATGTACCTACGGCACAATTAAACGCAACAGTTTGCAGTTTTGCCGATATAATAAGCCTTCGGCGTCGGCATAATTCTTTTGGGACCTTTCCGAGCTAAATGAGTAATTGCTTGAAAGCTCAATGACAGTAAATACTGAAATGAATCAACTTTTACTCAGTTACGGTGGTTTCCGTGCGCTGACTATATCAAACCTTGCATCATCTGCCTATGGGCTAAGCTTATGTTTCTTGCGAAAAGTATAGCTTAAATGATCAATTTTTAATCAATTTTAGTATTTTTTTAGGTCACAGTAACTGTATGAATTCTACGCAAGAATGGCAAAGCGTCACCTGGTTTGAAGTGGACGAGCATCAGGCGGGTCAACGTATTGATAATTTCCTGTTTAGTCGTCTGAAAGGTGTGCCTAAAAGTCGCATTTATCGTCTGATTCGTGAAAGCCAAGTCCGCGTCAATAAAAAACGCGTCAAAGCGGAAACCAAACTCAATATTGGTGACCAAGTTCGAGTTGCTCCAATTCGTTATGAGCAAAAAGATGAGTCTGCGGTTCCCGTATCGGACAAAGTCGCGCAAAGCTTACTGAGCCGTGTGGTGTACGAAGATGAAGGCTTAATGGTGGTGAATAAACCTTCTGGTATTGCTGTTCACGGCGGGAGTGGTGTGGCGTATGGCTTGATCGAAGGTTTACGTGCCGCAACAGGGAAGAAATACCTTGAGCTGATTCACCGAATTGACCGCGACACTTCTGGTTTGGTGATGATTTCGAAAAAACGTAGTGTGTTAAAAAGCCTGCAAGACATGTTACGTGAGCACAAAATCCAAAAAACTTATGCTGCTGTGGTGAAAGGCGTGGTGAGTTTGGATAAGCAGCTCATTGATCAGCCTTTGCATCGTTACGAACTGGCAAATGGCGAGCGTCGTGTTCGTGTATCACCTAAAGAAGGTAAAGAGTCGAAGACGCTGTGGAACGTGAAAGAACGTTTTATGCATGCCACATTGGTCTATGCGTCTCCACTTTCGGGCCGTACCCATCAGATCCGTGTACATGGTTTAAGTATTGGTCATCCATTGGTGGGCGATGAAAAATACGGTCATGAAACTGAATACCGTGGTCCAAAGCCACGTCGTTTATGTCTACATGCTATGCGTTTAGAAATTCCGGGTTACCAAACCATTGAAGCGCCATTGCCAGAAGATATGCAAAGCCTTGTGGCGCAGCTACGCGCGCAAAAAGCCGACAAAGTGGTGAAGTCTTCAGAAGATGACGAGTAAGTTTTAAATACGAGACTTCTCTCCCTGAGCAGGACTGCTTCGTAAGTTTTCTTTCTCCCTCTCCTTTAAGGAGAGGGCCGGGGTGAGGTAAATAAATTGATGCACTCCAGAATCTGAATTACCAAACACTGAATCAAATCTAGGAAAACGTATGAACTCAGCTGTAAAACTAGTCATTTTCGATTGGGATGGCACTTTATTTGATTCTGTGGGTCAAATTGTGGCGAGTTTAAAATTCGCAGCGGATCAATATTCACAGCCGCTGACCGATGCTGATGCGAAAAGTATTATTGGTTTAGGTCTACCAGAAGTCGCACAGCGTTTATTTCCGACGGTTCCCGAATTGCACAGCGAAATTTTGCAAAGCTATGCCGATCACTATGTTGCCCATTCCAAAGGTGATATGTGGTTTGATGGTGTCGCTGACATGTTGCAGGAACTACGTGATGCAGGTTTACAATTGGCTGTTGCAACGGGGAAAAGCCGTAAAGGTTTAGATCGAGTCTTGGCTCAAACGCAAAGTCATGCGCTGTTTCGTGCGACACGTGCAGCCAGTGAAACCAAATCTAAGCCAGATCCGTTGATGTTGGCAGAAATTTTGGCGGAAACGGGGCTGCGTGCCGATCAAGCCATTATGGTCGGTGATACATCGTATGATTTAGAAATGGCCCTCAATATTCAGATGCCACGTGTAGGCGTGAGCTATGGAGTGCATACTGTAGAAACACTCCAGTATTTTCAACCCTTACATATTGCACATAGCGTAGGTGATTTGACTGAATTTCTACTAGAACACGTGAAATTACGTCTAGCTGTATAGTTTTAGATACAAACGAGTAAAAAGGGTGAAATTTGTTTTCACCTTTTTTGTTACCAAATGAATAGTAATTCAAGCTCTACTTGTTGAAATCAGTAAATTCAATTATTTAAAAAAGTAATAACACTAGATTTTTCTACAATAACAAGCAGTCTTCTAGCAAATTTACCTTAAAAAGTTGAGCGCAACTATTTGGCCTTTCACCACAAGCTGGAATAGATTTTTTGTTTGATTTTTTGGTTTTATCTTATTGTTGTTTATTGATTTATTTTTAAATTTTCAATTTATTAAACTAAATCAGATGAAATTGAACACTTATGTGTAAAAGCTGGCCTGACGCTAAAATAATCTTTCAATCTTATCTTTTAGTCGTATAAGCCAAGTTTTTTGGTCGAGATTCGGATTTAAGCACGAAAAAAACAGTGAATTTTATTTGTTTATTTGTATTTAAGTTTTTGATTATTAATAATAAATAGTGATTAATTTATAGCTAATAGCTATAGTCATAAATAAAATAAGTATTGGTATTCACTTTCTAAAATCTCGATGCTAAATGCATCTAAACATAACGTGTAGCGTGTCGAGTGAAATGCTTTAGGCGAATCCTGACATGACTTTCATCACTTCGATGGTGATCGGGATGAAACACGTTGTGCATCCAATTTTTGCAGTTTAAGGAAACATTGATGTCGAATTCTGCTGTTGTTGAATCAGTTGCGCAAGCATTACGCGATGCGGAAGTAAATCAGGCTGCGATTGCACCGATCCGTCCACAACTTGGTGGTGAAAGTGCTGATGTAGATATTGCTTATGCCGTTCAAGAAGTGAATACCAAACGTGCGGTGGCAGAAGGTCGTCGCCTTGTAGGTCGTAAAATTGGCTTAACTTCAAAAGTTGTACAAGCGCAGTTAGGCGTTGATCAACCTGACTTCGGTATGTTGTTTGCTGACATGGCGTATGGCGATGGTGAAGAAATCCCTGCTGGTTTATTGATTCAGCCAAAAGTTGAAGCAGAAATTGCTTTGGTGATTAACCAAGATTTGACCAAAGAAAAACACACCTATGCAGACATTATTAGTGCAACAGAATATGCACTGCCTGCAATTGAAGTGGTCGATAGCCGTATTGAAAACTGGAAAATCTCGTTGATTGATACTGTGGCAGATAACGCATCTTCAGCAGGTTTTGTACTGGGTTCTAAGCCTGTAAAACTTGCAGATCTTGACCTTGTAAATTGCAAAATGGTCATGACTCGTGGTGAAGAAGTGGTTTCACAAGGTGTGGGTAAAGCGTGTCTTTCTAACCCATTAAATGCAGCAGTGTGGTTGGCTGACGAAATGGTTCGTCGTGGTCGTCCATTGCTTGCAGGTGACATCGTATTGACCGGTGCCTTAGGCCCAATGGTTGTGGCAAATCCTGGTGATGAATTCAAAGTTGAAATTGAAGGCTTTGGTTCTGTGACTGCAGCATTTGCAGCGAAATAAGCTTGGGTTTTACGGAATTTTTAAGAGTACACATTCATGAAAAAGATTAAATGTGCATTGATCGGTCCAGGGAACATTGGTACTGACTTGCTTTACAAACTTCAACGCAGCGAATTTTTAGAACCAGTATGGATGGTTGGTATTGACCCGACGTCTGAAGGTTTGGCTCGCGCTGCTAAAATGGGTTTAAAAACCACTGCTGAAGGCGTAGATGGTTTACTTCCACACGTAATTGAAGACGAAATCAAAATCGCATTTGATGCAACTTCTGCCTATGTTCATGCTGAAAACAGCCGCAAATTAAATGAACTTGGCGTGTTAATGATTGACTTAACACCTGCTGCAATTGGTCCTTACTGCGTACCACCTGTCAACCTTGAAGCATTGCTTGAACAAGGTGAAGTGCCAAACGTCAATATGGTAACTTGTGGCGGTCAGGCAACGATTCCTATGGTTGCAGCGATTTCTCGCGTTCAGCCTGTGAACTATGGCGAAATCATTGCAACAGTTTCAACAAAATCTGTGGGTCCGGGTACACGTAAAAACATCGACGAATTCACACGTACTACTGCTGGTGCAATTGAGAAAGTCGGTGGTGCGAAACAAGGTAAAGCGATCATCATCATTAACCCGGCTGAGCCACCACTGATGATGCGTGATACTGTTCACTGTCTAGTAGAAGGTGAGCCAGATCAGGCAGCGATCACTGAATCTGTACATGCGATGATCAAAGAAGTTCAAAAATACGTACCAGGTTACAAACTGGTGAATGGTCCAGTATTTGATGGCAACCGCGTATCGATCTTCCTTGAAGTTGAAGGTCTGGGTGACTTCCTGCCGAAATATGCAGGTAACCTCGACATTATGACTGCAGCAGCTGCACGTACCGCAGAAATGTTCGCAGAACGTGTTTTAAATGCAGTTGAAGCTTAAGGAGCACCTTCATGTCTAAGATTATTATTAATGATATGACTTTACGTGATGGTATGCATCCCATGCGCCATCAAACTACACCTGAGCAAATGGTTGCGATTGCAACTGCTCTGGATGATGCCGGTGTACCGCTGATTGAAGTAACACACGGTGACGGCCTTGGCGGTAACTCTGTGAACTACGGTTTCGCAGCTGCAACTGATGAAGAATACCTGAAAGCGGTGATTCCAAACCTGAAACAAGCGAAAGTATCTGCACTTTTACTTCCTGGTATCGGTACGGTTGATCACCTGAAAATGGCACATGATGTAGGTGTAGCAACTATTCGTGTAGCGACTCACTCTACTGAAGCAGACGTTTCTGAACAGCACATTACTGCTGCTCGTAAACTGGGTATGGACACTGTGGGCTTCCTGATGATGGCGCACATGGCAACACCTGAAAAATTACTTGAAGAAGCACAAAAAATGGTGTCTTACGGTGCAAACTGTATTTATGTAACAGACTCTGCAGGTTACATGCTTCCTCAAGATGTGACTGACCGTGTAGGTATCTTACGTGCAAACTTGGGTTCAGAGATTGAACTCGGTTTCCATGGTCACCATAACTTAGGTATGGGCGTGGCAAACTCTGTTGCGGCTGTTGAAGCGGGTGCGATCCGTGTCGACTTGGCATCTGCGGGTCTAGGTGCAGGCGCAGGTAATACACCACTAGAACTATTTGTTGCAGTGGCGAACCGTATGGGTATGGACACTGGCGTAGACTTGTTCAAAGTTCAGGACGTTGCTGAAGAATTGGTTGTACCAATGATGCATCAACCGATCCGTGCTGACCGTGATGCAGCAACTCTAGGTTATGCTGGTGTGTATTCTTCATTCCTATTGTTCGCAAAACGTGCTGAAGCGAAATACGGCGTATCTGCTCGTGAAATCCTCATGGAATTGGGTCGTCGTGGTACGGTTGGTGGTCAGGAAGATATGATCGAAGACCTAGCATTGACCATGTCTAAAGCAAAAGAAGCCAATGCTTAATTTGCTTTAAAAAAAAAAGCGCCCGAAATGGGCGCTTTTTTTATGTCTGAAGTAGCTGTTTTGGTTTGAGATGGGCTTGAGATTACGTTGAGATTGATTTGAGGCATGGAAAGCGGATTGAAATAAGAAAAGTTCTGCGAACCAATGGCTGATTTCGAGCAGCCATAGTAGTAAAATTTAACTTTAAGTTGTTGATGATTATATAAATTAAATATCATGTCATAGCTAAATTTTATAACTCAAATAAGGATAAATCTCAGTAAAAAACTTTGTTTAAACTTAAAAGCAATTAATACAGCGCATGTAATTGCAAAAAATAAAAAACTTTAAATTTTATGTTAATAAAACATGTGGTTAATTTAATCAGTTGTTCTAAATGATAAAAAAGAGTTATTGTTTTAATCTCTAAGGAAAATAAGCAGAAATAGCTTCCAAAGTTCAAGTCGTACAAAAGCCTGATAAACCTTAATACTGTAGTCGGATTTTTTTCCAAGGTATTGTTGAGCATGATGATGTCATAGCTTAATTTGATCACTGGGAATAAGCCATGCGTCGTCAAAATTTATGGATAGCAATTCTTGCTGCGACAGCAACATTAGGAACATCTGCAACTTATGCGGACTTTGTTGACGACAGCCAAGTACAATTGAAATTTAAAAACTTCTACTTAGACCGTCAAATTAAAGAAAATCCAGCGGGTAACTGGGGTTCATGGTCACAGGGTGTGACTTTGGATGCCAAGTCAGGGTATCAAGATATTGGTGCAGGTATTCAAGTGGGTGCTGACCTTTTGGTTCAACATGCATTTAAACTTAATGCACGTGATAAAAACCCAGACTGGATCTTGCCGCACGATGGTAAAGAATCAAAAGATAACTTTGGTAAAGTGGGCGTGACCCTTAAAGCCAAAGTATCTGAAACTGAGTTGAAAGTGGGTGAGTTATTACCAGTGTCTCCAGTGTTGGTTTTCGATCCATCACGTCAGTTAATGACGACTTATAGCGGTGCATGGTTAGAATCGAAAGAGATTAAAGATACTAAGTTAACTTTGGCATACATTGACGGGATCAATAACCGTTATGACAACCAATTCCGTGATTTATCAATGTTCGCTCCAGGTAAAAGATTACCAGATGGCACCGTGGGCCATTATGATCTTGGGCCAACTTCTGATGGTATGTATATTGCGGGTATTGACCATCAATTTACACCTGAGATTGGTGGTAGCTATTGGTACGCTGATGTTCAAGACATTTACACACAGCAATATGTCGGCGCGAACTATAAAACCAAGTTAGGTGACAAAGCCAAACTGGATAGCCATATCCGTTACTTCGATAACTCGGATTCGGGTGACAAACTGTATGGCGAAATTGATAACCAAGCCTTATCGGTTGGTGCGAAAGTGAATTACGGTTCGCATACCTTTGGTTTGGGTTATCAACAAATGTTTGGTGATAATGCATTCCCAACACTGGGTGGATGGGTGCCGCAGCCGTACTTAGTCAACTGGGGTATAGCAACATTTACTGCAAAAAATGAAAAATCATGGGGCTTTACTTATGGCTATGATTTCTCAGAAATGGGTGTGAAAGGCTTAAATACAACTGCTGTGTATTTCACAGGTTCAGATGCAGAAATTGCTGGTCTTAAAGATCAGAAGTCAGATGAATTGAACTTAATTGTGAACTACACCGTGCCTGAAGGTAAGTTGAAGGGCTTAGGCTTCCAGGCAATGTATATCGATGCCGATTTCGATTACAAATCTGACTTGCAAGAGTACCGTGTCGCGACAACTTATACCTATAAGTTCTAATTTCTCAGGATAAAAAAGAGGGAAGTGGATTCATTGCTTCCCTTTTTATTTGCTGGGTTATTTAAAAAAGAAATACCTCAAAGATTTTATGGATATATTTTTGAGTTATATATTTAAAAAACAATAACTTAAATTATAGTCTATTTGTTGTTTATGATCGTAAATATGTATCAGTTAGCAGTGGCTGAACAGGTAATATGAGACTGTAAAAACCACAAAATCCAAAAGAGTCCCCCTTGTGTTTAAATCCGTTATGGATTGAAACATAAGCTCTACGCAATACGAGGAGCATGTATGAGCACTGTTCAGATTCCTGACTATACAACTGATTCATTCTTTGGTTTAGAAGATAAATGGATTGAAACTGCTGAAGGCGAATTAACGCATTACCACGAAGTGGGTGAAGGCACACCAATTCTATTTTTACACGGTTCAGGTACAGGTGTATCTGCTGCTGCTAACTGGTGGTTGAACCTACCTCAAATTGGTGAACAAGCACGTTGTATCGCTATCGATACGATTGGCTATGGTCAAACTGTTGTTGCACCGAATACTGCTTATGGTATCCGTGCTTGGGTTGATCACGCTGTACGTACGTTAGACGCACTAGGTATTGAA
Source organism: Acinetobacter sp. YH01010 (assembly GCF_013420775.1). Lineage (NCBI taxonomy): Bacteria > Pseudomonadati > Pseudomonadota > Gammaproteobacteria > Moraxellales > Moraxellaceae > Acinetobacter > Acinetobacter sp. YH01010. Next base: position 24,305 of record NZ_VOYF01000004.1, read on the forward strand.
AAAACTTGGTTAGTGGGTAACTCACTCGGTGGCTGGTTAGCATTCCAAATGGCTTTGGACTATCCAGAACGTGTATTGGGTATCGTTTCTATGGGTACAGGCGGTGCTAAACAAACTGCAGCACTTAAAGCACATGCAAACCCTGTATTAACCGAAGAAGGCATCAAGAAAACCTTGTCTATGTTTGTTGTAAACAAAGACTTGATCACAGACGAATTGGTAAAAGTACGTTTTGCATCTGCTGCAAATGACTATGCATCTAACCGTTTGATGGATGTTGTTGGCGCACGTGACCGTGACCGTTTTGAATTCCCACTCGACTTCGAAAAAATGAAAGACATTACTGTACCAGTATTGCTTATTCACGGTGTACAAGACGTGGTGATTCCAGTATCTCGTACGTGGGATATTTTAAACACTGTTCCAAATGCAGATGCGCATATCTTTAGCCAATGTGGTCACTGGTCACAAGTTGAAAAAGCTGAAGAATTCAACACAGTTATTAAAGACTACCTAACTGCACGCGGTGTTTAATCGAGCAGCTGAGTTAATACAAAAAGGGATGGTATAGACCATCCTTTTTTATATAAAAATTTTGACTTTAAAATAATAAATGAGTATTATTCTCATTAATGGAGCAACAGTACACGGTCTAAATCAATAAAAAGGCATAAAATAAGCCCATCTAAATGGTTGGGGGAGGGGAATTATTTATTAGACTTAAGTTGTAAATCGGCAATTTTTAGCAATTTTTATCAATGTCTAAACTAAAATTTATAAGTTATTTTCCATCAAGTCGATATGCATGATAGATAAAATGCGTCGATTAAAACATTTAAACGATTAAAAAAGCGACTTTTTAGCCATAAAAAAAGCACCATTATTCATTTTAAAAATAATGGTGCTATATCTATAAATTATGACTTGGCGAAAATTAACGCTGTTCGCGATTAATATCGAGATAAAAAACTTTGGTTAGCAGTTCAAGGAATTTATCTACAGCCACAGAACTCGCCGTTTTTCGGTAACTTACATACAAGTCTAGATACGGTAATTCGACATCTAAAGGACGAATCACCGTATTGTTCATGGTCAATGGCGCGATGTATCCCGGTAGGATCGTGCAGCCTAAGCCCATGCCGATGGAGTTAATGTTAAACAGGATATTGTCGGCTTTTTGCACGATATTAAATTGAATATCATGGGTCGAAGCAAAGTCCAAAATGGCTTCATGCAACGTGCCAGATTGTTCACGTGCAGGAATGATAAAATCAATCCCATTCAATGCTTTAACTGGAATGCGCTCGTACTTCGCTAAAGGGTGATCTTTGGGTAAAATAAAGATCAGCGGTTCACGCAGTACAAACTGACTTTCAATTTCGTCGCTGTGGAAGTTATTGCGGGTAAAAGTGATATCCAGTTCACCTTTTTGCAGCAATTTCATCTGATCGCGGTTATTTAAACTGAGTAATTCAATCTTGAGTTCTGGGTTCTGAACACGTAAATTTGGCAGCACATAAGGGAAGATTTTCATCTCTGCAACAGGGACAAAACCAATGCGCAGCATCTGCTGTTTGGCTTGTGAAACCTGACGTGCCATAGCCACAGCTTTGTCTGCTTGTGCCAAGGTTAAACGTGCTTGTTCTAGAAATACGGCACCTTCTTCTGTGAGCTCAACTTTGCGTTTAGTCCGGTGCAACAATTTTACGCCGACATCTTCTTCAAGATCTTTAATTTGTTGGCTTAAAGAAGGTTGAGCAGTATAAAGTTTTAACGCAGCTTTACTGAAATTGAGTTCTTCAGCAACAGTAATGAAGTAGCGTAAGTGTCGTAATTCCATATAATCAACCCGTGGAGTAATCCAAAAAATGTCTTACTTAGAAGTTCGTTCAGTATAATCTATAAACAACTATTGCGTGAGGATTATTTTGCCATTCACGAAATAAATGGTGTTCTCGGTAATTTAAAAAAAATACTATAAAAAAAATCTACCGTAATAATCCATAAAATCTCTTAATTAAAACAAAATAAATATTTCCCGAATATCGCTCTAAAATCCATCATCGTTGAAAAGTTGAGTCTATTACTTTGTGCCTTATGGTCACAGGAGAGCTTTTCATGAGTGGAAAAATTGATGTGCGCGAAATCGATGCTTTAGTCGATGCACAAAATGGACGTATCACGCCATCTATCTATACCGATCCAGACATTTACGAACTTGAATTAGAACGTGTGTTCGGTCGTACATGGTTATTCCTATGCCATGAGAGCCAAATTCCTAAAGCCGGCGATTTCTTCAATACCTATATGGGTGAAGATCCAATCATCGTGGCACGTCAAAAAGATGGCTCAATCAAAGCATTCTTAAACCAATGTCGTCACCGCTCTATGCGTGTGAGCTTCGCGGACTGTGGTAATACACGTGCATTTACTTGCCCATACCACGGCTGGTCTTATGGCATTGATGGTTCTCTAAAAGATATCCCGCTTGAAGATCGTGCTTACCCACATGGTGCATGTAAAGAGCAATGGGGTCTGGTAGAAGTTAACCGCGTTAAATCATACAAAGGCTTAGTATTCGGCTGCTGGGATGAAACAACTCCAGATCTAGAAGAATACATGGGTGATATCGCTTGGTACCTGGACGGCGTTGTAGACCGTCGTGAAGGTGGTACTGTGATCGTTGGTGGTGTACACAAATGGGAAATCGACTGTAACTGGAAATTTGCAGCTGAACAGTTCGCTTCTGACCAATACCACGCGTTGTTCTCTCATGCATCTGCGATTCAGGTGCTTGGTGCTAAACCAGATGATGAATCTTCTAAGAAATTAGGTGCTGCACAAACTGCCCGTCCAGTTTGGGAAACTGCCAAAGACGCGATCCAATACGGTTCACGTGGTCACGGTTCAGGCTTCTTCTTCACTGAGAAACCAGACGCAAACGTATGGGTGGATGGTGAAGTAGCAAACTACTTCCGTGAAACGTATGAAGAAGTGAAAGAACGCCTAGGTGAAACTCGTGCACTGCGTCTTGCTGGTCACAACACCATGTTCCCAACACTATCTTGGTTGAACGGTACTGCAACGCTTCGTGTATGGCACCCACGTGGTCCAAACAAGACTGAAGTATGGGCATTCTGTATCTGTGATGCGGACGCGCCAGAAGATGTACAAGCAGCATTTGAACGTTCTGCAACACGTGCCTTCGGTCCTGCTGGTTTCCTTGAGCAAGATGACTCTGAGAACTGGATTGAAATTCAAAAAGTTTTACGTGGTTATAAAGCACGTCAAAACAAACTCATTATGGAAATGGGTAAAGGCAACGAGAAAGTACGTGAAGATGGTATCCCGGGTATCACTAACTATATTTTCTCTGAGACTGCAGCACGTGGTATGTACCGCCGTTGGGCAGATTTATTGATTCATGAAAAATGGGAAGACGTTGAAGCTGCGGCTGACGAATATGAGAAGGAGCTTATGAAATGAGTCAAATCAGTTTAGAACTTCATCACCAAATTAGTCAGTTTCTTTATCGTGAAGCAAAATTGCTGGACGATTGGAAGTTCCGCGATTGGTTAGCTGTATTAGCGGAAGATATTTCTTATACGCTACGCACAACACCAAACGCGCAAACACGTGACCGTCGTCGTTCGATTGAGCCGCCAACAACTTGGGTATTTAACGATACTAAAGATTTGTTGGAACGCCGTGTAGCTCGTTTAGAGACAGGTATGGCTTGGGCTGAAGAACCTCCTTCACGTACAACACACATGGTTTCAAATGTGATTGTTGAAGCGACAGAAGTTGAAGGTGAATACGACGTTTACGTAACGTACTTGTTGTACCGTACCCAGAAAGAGAAAGATGTAACAATCTACTGTGGTAAGCGTCACGACAAGATCCGCAAAGTTGACACTGAGCAAGGTTTCGAAATCTTCAACCGTAAGATTACCCTTGATCAGGTGACTTACAACTCACATAACCTGAGCGTGTTCTTCTAATGAATAAGATTTTTGTTTGCCAAGTTGACGAATTAGACGAAGGCGAAGCATTGAAAGTAGATTGCGGCGTTAACGGTATCGATGCGCTTGCAGTATTCAACAACAATGGCGAATTTTTCGCGATGAACGACCGTTGTTCACATGGTAATGCTTCAATGTCTGAAGGTTACCTTGAAGATGATGGCACTGTTGAATGTCCACTTCATTCGGCTCGATTCTGTTTGAAAACTGGTCAAGCATTATGCTTACCAGCAACAGATCCTATCAAGACATTCCCTGTGATTGTTGAAGATGGTGCTTTATACGTAGAGATGGCAGGAGAGTAATCATGGGTTGGCTACAAGGCGAAGTTGCACTTATTACCGGTGGTGGTTCAGGCTTAGGCTGGGCATTGGTTGAACGTTTCTTAGAAGAAGGTGCACAAGTTGCTGTTCTTCAACGTTCTCAATCGAAAGTTGATGCATTGAAAGAACATTTTGGTGACCGCGTGCTTGCGATCGCAGGAGATGTAGCCAGCTATGAGGATAATGTTCGTGCAGTTCAAGCAACTGTAGAACATTATGGCAAACTTGACTGTTTCGTCGGAAACGCAGGTATCTGGGATCATTACGCAGATATCGTCAATACATCGGGTGAACAGCTGGAAAAAGCTTTTGATGAGATTATGGGGATTAACACCAAATCTCTCATCTTAGGTGCCAAAGCTGCACTTGATGCATTGATAGCTTCGGAAGGTTCTATCATATTTACTTTGTCTAACTCAGCACTGTATTCGGCAGGCGGAGGCCCTGTATACACAGCGTCTAAGCATGCTGGCGTTGGGATCATGAAAGAATTAGCCTATGAGCTTGCGCCTAAAGTACGAGTGAACGCTGTTGCTCCGTCGGGTATGAATGTAAACATCAAAGGCGCTGCATCTTTAGGCCAAGAAAACCTTGGTCTACTCGATGCACGTGATCCTGAGAAGATTGCACGCGGCATGCCGCTCAATTTCTTACCCGAACCTGAAGATATGACTGGTTCATACGTGTTATTGGCTTCTCGTCAAAACAACCGCCCATTAACTGGTGTTTTAATTAATGCTGAATGTGGTCTGGGTATCCGTGGTTTACGTCAACCACGTGCTGGCTTCTTTGACGAGATTTAATTCGCCAAATACGTAAAGGACTTACTCGGCAGCCGTCTTGGCTGCCTTCCGTTTAGGAGTCACCCATGGCCGTTAAACTTATTTGTGCATCGCACAGTCCCCTAATGGAATTCGCTTCTCCGCAAGAGAAATACAAAGAGGAAAAAGTTCGTGAAACTTTTGCCCAACTTGCGAAAGAAGTTGAAGACTATAATCCAACATTGATCATTACTTTTGGTCCAGACCATTTCAATGGTTTCTTCTATGACCTCATGCCATCTTTCTGCGTCGGTATTCGTGCCAAAGCCGCAGGTGACTGGGATTATGGTAAAGACAATGATCACATCAACGTACCTGAAGAAACTGCAGTGAATTTAGTACGTCGTGTGTTGGATGAAGGTGTTGATGTTGCGTACTCATACCGTATGCAAGCAGATCATGGCGTGACTCAACCATTACATTTCCTATGTGGTGGCAAGCTTGATCGTTATCCAACGATTCCAATTTTTATCAATGGTGCAGCTGCACCGATGCCAACAACCAAGCGTACAGTCGCTTTGGGTCGTGCAGTCGGTCAGTTCATTAAATCATTGAACTTAGAGAATGAACGTGTACTTGTTTTGGGTACAGGTGGTTTGTCTCATGATCCACCAACGCCGCAAATGGGTTCAGTTCCACCAGAAGTGGAAGAGTTCCTGATTGCAGGTCGTAATCCAACTGAAGAGGCACGTAATACACGTCAAGGCAAAATCATTGCTGTCGGTCAAAAACTCGCAGCGGGTGATACTTCTGTCGCAGTGCCTTTAAACCCAGAATGGGATCGTGCATTGCTTGATACTTTCGCCAAAGCTGACTTTGCTGCCATTGAAGCGATGACTGAAGCTGAAATTCGTGTTGAAGGTGGTCGTGGCGGTCAAGAAGTTCGTTCTTGGATGGCTGCTTTTGCTGCACTACATGAAGTTGGCGAATACGACATGACAACACATTGCTACGAAGACATTAGTGAGTGGATTGCGGGCTTCGGCATCGTATCTGCAGAATTGAAATAAGGAACAAACCCATGAGCCAAAATGGTATCGAAACCATCGTTATTGTTGGAGCTGGTCAAGCTGGTGCTAGCGCCATTTTAGAACTCCGTGCGAACAAGTATGAAGGCAAAATCATTTTGGTGGGTGATGAAACACATCTTCCTTATGAACGTCCGCCTTTGTCTAAAGACGTAATTCTAAAACCTGAAGAGACCAAAATCGAAATTCTGTCAGAAGAAAAATTGGCAGAACTCGGTGTTGAACATATTCGTGGCAATGGCGTTGTGAAAATCCATAGCGATGCAAAAACAGTTGAACTGAAAAATGGCGAAATTGTTGCATTTGACAAGTTGCTTCTAGCAACCGGTGGTGCAGCACGCCGTTTACCGAATTTCGATGCGCTGGGTAAACATGTTTATACGCTACGTAACCTAGAAGATTCACAAGCATTGGTGCCTGTATTACAAGCGGGTCGCCGTATTGTATTGATCGGCGGTGGTGTGATTGGTCTTGAGCTTGCTTCTTCAGCACGTTTCAAAGAGTGTCAGGTAACTGTGATCGAAATGGGTCCTATGGTGATGGGCCGCTGTTCACCTCGTATCCTGAGCGAATTCCTGCTTGAACAACAACGTTTGGCAGGGATCGACGTTCGTCTGGAAACCAAAATTGCAGATTGCAAACTGGATGGTGAAGAAGTGGTGATTACCCTTGAGGGTGGTGAAGAACTTCGCGCTGATGCTGTAGTTTATGGTATTGGTATCGTGCCAAATGCACAATTGGCTGTAGAAGCTGGCCTGGATGTTGATTTCGCGATTAAAGTAAATGAAAACTGCCAGACTTCAAATGCAGACATCTATGCAGCAGGTGATGTGGCAACTCAACTTCGTAATTGCGGTAACCACCGTCGTGTCGAAACTTGGGAAAATGCCAACCTGCAAGCAGGGATCTTTGCACGTCATGTGATGGGCGTTGAGCATCCGACACCTAACCCGGCATGGTTCTGGACAGATCAGTTGGACATCAATTATCAGTTCGTAGGTGACATGGCGGCTGCTGAATGGCAAGTTCGTGGTGAAATCAATCCAGAGCTTCGCGCTGAATCATCATTCGTGATGTTTGGTGTGACTGATGGCGTTATTGTCGGCGGTATTACGGTAAATGCGGCAAAAGAAATGCGTCACCTGAAAAAGCTGATCAGCAAGAATGCAGCGTTTGAAGCAGATAAATATTTAGATTTAAGCCAAGATTTACGTAAACTTGTAAAGTAAGCTGAATGTCTAAGATGAGCAGACTTGCGGTAACGTAGGTCTGTTTTTTTATGTCTTTAGTTTTAGCATCGCACTTATAAAGCTATTTTGTAGTCCATGTATATAGTTTTAGCTTATGTAGATCTATTCAACGGTTTTAATCCTCCCCAGCCCTCCTTTTTCAAAGGAGGGAGTAGTCTTTGTGAAGAATGGATTTCGTTTAGATGTTTCCCTCCTCTTTTTTTTAAGAGTGGTTAGGGGAGATTATTGATCGTTTGAAGAGAAGTCCTTATACCCCAAACGATCGGGTGGCATTCATACCGCCTCCAATTTAGTTGATAAAGGGGAGAACAATAATTGGTCTTAAACTTTATTAGTTAATGGTCTTACGAGTAGTTCCAGATCTGAATAGTGGGTTTCAGGTTAAGTCGTTAGAACAATCAAATTTGAGAATGAAATGAAATCTTCACTGCCGCTGACGGCAAGTATATATGCTCTTTTGGTACTGATTTGGGCGACGACGCCGCTCGCGATTGTGTGGAGTGTGCAGGAAATACATCCGATGTGGGTGTTGATTATCCGTTACTTCGGCGCATCTATTATTGCGCTGTTTCTATTGAAATTGATGCGTGATCCTTTGCCGTTTGATGAAACCTCATTAAAAAGTTATGTGGCAGGGAGTTTGAATTTGATTGGCGCACAGTTGTTTATTTATCTGGCAGCCAATTATCTCACCTCTGGTTTAATGGCACTGATTTTTGGTTTTTCACCCTTAATTGCCGGTTTGATTGGGCATGTAATTTTAAAAACACATAAATTGGTCGCTTTGCAGTGGTTGGGCATGGCGGTTGCAGTGGGAGGTCTAACTTTTGTCTTTGCAGATTCTGCTGATAGCAAAGTCAATCCAATTGGCGTTGTACTGATGCTAATCAGCATGGTGTCGTATATTAGTTCGATTTTTTGGGTGAAGCAGATTAATGCACCGTTAAAGCCGATGTCACAGGCAACCGGTTCCCTGATTGTTTCTGCTTTAGGATCGATGCTCATTATTCCATTTATTTGGCAGCATTTTCCAACCGAATTGCCAAGTGGCCGTGCCATGATAGGTTTTGTCTTTACCATGATCATGTCATCCATTGTGGCAATGCTGTGTTACTTCTGGCTTATAAGACGTTTGGCCGCATCAACGGTGTCACTCAGTAATGTGATGACACCTGTCATAGCATTGGTTTTGGGAGCTACGTTGAACAGTGAACATATTAGCTCCAATGCCTTTGTTGGAATCGTCGTCGTGATGTTTGGTATTGTGATGTACTTTTGGAAAGAGTGGCGCGAGCAGTATTTTAATAAAGTACGTTGAACCTCGTACATCTAGAGAATTATAAGGAAGCTGCGGCTTCCTTTTTTGTTCTATACCTTTGCGCTAAAGAGCGTGTTTCACATGGAATATGATGGCATTGTCGAAACAATCGACAGTTGGTGTAAAAACAACAAAATAACAAACAACAGCTACAGTCAGTTTGAGTACTATGGAATGAGCTATAAAATCAAATAGATCTGTTTGATAAAAATAAATTTAGGACAATTTTAAATGTCTGAATCTAACAAAATCGTGGTATATGCAGCGCTCTTCGGCAATTTAGCGATTGCACTGGTGAAGTTTGTCGCTGCCTATATCACGAATAGTTCTGCCATGTTGAGTGAAGCTATTCACTCTGTGGTTGATACTTTAAATGAAATCTTACTGCTCTACGGTATGAAAAAATCGCAGCAGCCAGCAAATGCACGCCATCCGTTTGGCTATGGGCGAGAGCTGTATTTTTGGGCTTTTATTGTGGCGTTGATGGTCTTTGCTTTGGGTGCGATCGTGTCGATTTATCAAGGGATTAGTCATATTTATCACCCCGAAGAAATGCAAAATCCGATGATTAACTATATCGTATTAGGTATTGCGATTTTGTGTGAAGGGACCTCTTGGTTTGTGGCATTGAAAGCATTTCGTAAAATCAAAGGGAAACAGGGCTATTTTGAAGCATTTCGACGCAGTAAAGATCCGACGACATTTACCGTGTTATTTGAAGATTCAGCAGCGCTGATTGGTCTGTTTATTGCCCTGATCGGTATCTATTTATCACACGCGCTGAATATGCCAATGCTTGATGGTCTGGCATCAATTCTAATTGGTGTGGTGCTCGCTATTTCAGCGATCTTACTTGCACGTGAGACTAAAGGATTGCTCATGGGAGAAACTGCTGACCCACAATTGAGGCATAATGTCTTGATGGTTGCAGAGCAAGATCCAGCAGTGCATTCTGCCAATGGGGTGTTAACAGAGCAGATGGGTGCACATCAAGTTTTGGCATCTTTGAGTCTTGAATTTAAAGATAATTTAACGTCAGATGATATAGAAGCTTGTGTCAACAGAATTGAAGCACAAATTAAACAGCTTCATCCTGAAATTGTGGCACTCTTTGTCAAGCCTCAATCTCGGAAGGTTTGGCTTGAGCGCATGAAAGGTCGTCTTGATCAATAGGTCTGCGAGGTTAAATACTTTGCAAGGTTTGTCAGCATAGTGAATGAATTTTAAATACACATGAATCAAAAAACTCAATCAGCACAGTTTCAAATCAGTACTAAAAGCTGTATGAAACATACGTGGACGAAGCCTGTATTTGATTATCTGGCAACTGACCATTTTAATGGGGAAAATTTTTTTAATACCCTTCGAAATCCAGATGCGTTTACGCGTAAAGATATGCTGAAATGGATCATGACGCGTAAAAGCGATACATGGAAAGTAGATCGTGAGCAAGAATACCAACAGTTTTTTGCTTCTTCGCGTAGCATTCCGCAAAATCGACCTTTGGCTAAAATGGATGATTGGTTGGTATGGTTTGTCGGACATGCGACGGTTTTGATTCAAATTGGTCCATATAATTTTTTGACCGATCCTGTGTGGGCGGAGTATGCAGGCCCACGTCAGGGGACTGGACCACGACGCGCGTGTCCTGCAGGCATTGCCTTAGAAGAATTACCCACCATTCATGGGGTTTTGCTGAGTCATAATCATTATGATCATATGGATTTGGCAAGTCTAGATTGGTTGCATGAACAATTTGCTATGCCGATTTATACTGGTTTAGGCAACGCTTATTATTTGCCAACACACTTCAATGTCATTGAACTTGATTGGTGGCAATCGGAAATGTTTGAAGATTTACGCATCGTCTATACGCCTGCACAGCATGGTTCAGGTCGTGGTTGGCGAGATCAAAATCATGCCTTATGGGGAGGTTTTTCCATCGTGCATAGTACAGGACATTTCTTCTTTGCTGGAGATACGGGCTATGCCGCGCATTTCAAACAAATCCATACACGCCTAGGTGCACCACGAGTAGCGTTATTACCGATTGGAGCTTATGAGCCACGTCGTTTAATGAAATATTTGCACATGAATCCCGAAGAAGCTTTTCAGGCGCATAAAGATTTACAGTCAAAATGTTCATTGGCCATGCATTATCGGACGTTTCAGTTGACTGATGAAGCTAGAGACCAACCAGAACATGACTTACATCAAGCCATGCGTAAAACGTCAAAGTTAATGAATCCATTTTTGACCATGCATGAAGGCAAAAAATTGATTGTTTAAGGATTAATTAGAAGGTAATTGGAATATTTAATGCCAAGAAAAAACCACCTTAAAAGGTGGTTTTTTTATTCAAAGATAAAACTTAAAGCAAGCCAGGATTACCTTGAGCTGGATCAGTTGCACGAGCAGCTTGCGCATCCGCTACAGTTAAGCCTAATGCTTTTGCAACACCTTCACCATAAGCTGGATCACATGCGTAACAGTTACGGATATGACGGTATTTGATGAAGTCGAGTGCATCGCCCATTGCGCCAGCAGTGTTATTAAACAATGCTTGTTTTTGTTCATCATTCATTAAGTTGAATAATGCACGTGGTTGACTGAAATAGTCGCTGTCATCTTCACGATAATCCCACAAGTCAGCATCACCAGTAATTTTCAATGGTGGTTCTTTGTATTGTGGTTGCTCTTGCCATTGGCTGAAGCTGTTTGGTTCATAATGCGGTGTTGCACCATAGTTACCATCCATACGGCCTTGACCATCACGACGGTTCGAGTGAACAGGGCAACGTGGTGCATTTACAGGAATTTGGTAATGGTTTACACCCACGCGATAACGTGCAGCATCAGCATAGTTGAATAAACGCGCTTGCAGCATACGGTCAGGTGAGAAGCTAATGCCCGGCACCAAGTTACTTGGTGCAAAAGCGGCTTGTTCAACATCTTGGAAATAGTTTTCAGGGTTACGGTTGAGTTCGAATTCACCCACTTCAATCAACGGATAGTCGCCTTTAGGCCATACTTTGGTTAAATCAAATGGGTGATAAGGTACTTTTTCTGCATCAAGTTCAGGCATAATTTGAACGTACATTTTCCATTTTGGAAAATCGCCGCGTTCAATTGCATTGAACAGATCGGTTTGTGAGCTTTCACGGTCTTTGGCAATAATCGCTTCAGCTTCAGCATCGGTTAAGTTTTTAATGCCTTGTTGAGTGCGCATGTGGAATTTAACCCAGAAGCGTTCATTATTGGCATTAATAAAACTGAAAGTATGACTGCCAAAACCATGCATATGACGGTAACCATCTGGAATACCGCGGTCAGACATCACAATCGTAACTTGGTGTAGAGCTTCAGGTAGTAAAGTCCAAAAATCCCAGTTATTAGTTGCACTACGCTTATTGGTTTTAGGATCGCGTTTTACTGCTTTGTTTAAGTCAGGGAATTTACGAGCATCACGTAGGAAGAAGACAGGGGTGTTATTACCAACTAAATCCCAGTTACCTTCTTCAGTATAGAATTTCAGGGCAAAACCACGAATATCGCGTTCTGCATCTGCAGCACCACGCTCACCTGCTACGGTAGAAAAACGAGCAAAAAGTTCAGTTTTTTTACCAACTTCTGAGAAAATTTTAGCGCGGGTATATTGGGTAATATCGTTAGTCACGGTAAACGTACCGAAAGCACCAGAACCTTTGGCATGCATACGACGCTCTGGAATTACTTCACGAACGAAATTACCGAGTTTTTCATTAAGCCATAGGTCTTGGGCAAGCAAAGGACCACGTGCACCTGCCGTCATACTGTTCTGGTTGTCTACAACAGGAGCACCAGCATCAGTTGTTAGGTGGGTGACAGGACATTTTTTAACGTCGTCGCTCATTGAGTATCTCCATTATTATAATCATGTATTAAAGTTGGGAGTTATAACCCTTCAATTGATAACACGCTCAACAGCACATGACATTAACCGTTTTGTTAATTCATTTTAAAGTGACAATGTGACAACAGTTTTTCTCTCATTCTAAAATTTTTCAAGCAGCAATCAATCGAAGAGAAGTCATAAAACTGTAGCCGTTAAAAGCTTAAAAATCTTTATATACTTATTGACTCTAAAGCTTTCTGTGGCTTTTGACAAATGGAAAAATAGTTTTGAATAAATGGTTAATTCGATTGGTTAAGTTATTGAATTTATATTATTTATTTATATATTTTGTTTTAATATTTTATCCATGAATTAAACTCAAATATAAAGCTATGATAGGTAGAACAGGACGAAATATCTAAATCCATATTTTTATTATGGATTTTGGCCTTAATATAGGTTTTTTTGCTGATTCTAGTTAATGAAAGACATTTTTATGTTGTTAATATTGCAGAGCTTTTCAACATTAAAGACATTATTTAATACTTAAAATAAGCTAAAAATACAGCTGAAGAAATATTGGCAAGTGGTCTAAGTTGTTTTAGAAAATTGTAAATAAATTTTTATGGGGTGATGCCAGTTGGTACAGCTATCTCTATTGTTGTCAGGTCAGGTGTTGTCACTCCAGCTTGAATCGATTCCTACATCATATCAACATACTAGGCAACCTTACGTGATCGCATATCGTAGTTGAGGGGGGTTAATGGCGAACCCATTTTGACCTCGGGATATATTTTACGCCCAAAAGGATAAGCACTTAAACAAGACTGGACCGTATTGGCATGAGCACATGGCACGACTGTGTGGCTGATACAAGTGCTCCTTCAAGTGATTATACAATGGGCCTGTATATAGTTTGCAACTAGTCATAGATAGTGCAATCGACAGTTGTTTGAGGCATGGCTATGTAGTGGTTGCAACAGATTATAAGGACTGGGTAAGCCAAAACTGCGCCCTCATATGAATGTAGTCAGTTAAGTTTATAATTTGGTGCATTCTGTGCGTGCATTGCATTCTTGGAAGCCGAGGCAATTTAGTAAAGACTGGATGGTGATGGGGCGTAGTCAAGGTGGTGCAGCTGCTATTGCGGTTGCAGCTCAGGGGCAAAAAGATGCGCTTGAATTAAATTTTAAAGCTGCAATACCCTTGGCACCGGGTGGTTATCAATATGAATGTATTGCTGAATACGTAGAAACCAATCCAAATCCAGATACCAATGTAGCGGCATTTTTCCCCAGCGTGTTGTAGGGAGCAGCCGCAGCAGATCGATCAATGTAGATCAACAGGTTAGTCCAGATATGCAGTCTTTACTAAATCAGGCCCGTAAACGCTGTTTATCAGAACTAAAAAATTAGTTAAAACAAGCACATCAGCCAATCTTTTAAAAAATTCAGACTTAAGGCCATCCCTAAGCTATTTAAAACGGTAGTCGATTGAATATATGACCCTAACCGTAACACTGATGTTTGTTTAAGGCGCCGCAGACCATTTGTAGATCACCTTGGTACTCAAAGTTATTACCAGCAAGTGTGCAAACAAAAATTGCCAGCGGTCTATCATGCGATCCCAAATGGCGATCATCGAGATGCATTACGCCATAGCCCGAAATATACGGCTGAGTTTTTAAAGAGCTTACAACTGGCCAGCATTGCAAAGGCGTATAAATGAGATAAGTAAGCTAGCAATATAAGCTTAACTTCTAAAACACTTTTATTGAAGGATGAACCAAGTGATGAATGATTTTCTTCTACCGTAAAAATGAATTTCCTAAATATTTAAAATAACTGGTTTAAGAGCCGTTTTTTTGTAAATAACATGACTTTATTTTATTCACCAATGCATTTGAAACGTCATTAGACTTGTCCGCGAAGTCTAATCGCGCAACATATGAATTATATCTCGCTTTAATTCATCCCATTCAGTAAAGTTTGGTACGATCAACAAGCTTTGCGAAACAAAGCCATAACACACTCTTTGTATATTTAAAGCCATTGGCTTGAGCTTTTCCTCGTTATTTATAAAAGGCTTAAGCATGTGTTGCCACATTTGCACCATCATGACATAACTTTTACGGTAACTTTCAATATCTGAAATCTGCCGTTCCAACAAAAATACCTGCGACCATAAAAACTGCTGTGCTTGAATTTGCTCAATTTGAAAGTGAATAATGCGCTCCAAATACGTCTGAAACTCCAAATCTGTGGATAACTTGATCAAGCTTTGTGCATAACTTTTTAAGCTTTCCGCATTGTGTTTCACATGCAAATGAATGGTCAACGCAATCAAATCTTCCTTCTTCGAAAAATATTCATAAAAGGTTCCCAAGCCCACGCCTGCAAGGTCGGTAATCTCCCGAATGGTAATTTGGCTGGCAGGGCGCTCATGCAAAAGCCGAACAAAACTGTCCTGTAAGGCTTCTTGCGTCAGTTTTGCACGTGATTGACGTGGCTTACGCCGTATTTTAATGGCTAAATTCTTCATATTTTTAAGCGCGGAAAACCGAACGTCTATGCTTTAAATTTTCTCTATACTGAAATGAAATGCCAACAAGAACAAGCGGAAAATATAGTCGATGAATACATTAGAACAGACATGGATGACGCATCAAATCAGCAACCAATTTGATGAACTGGAAAACTACAATCTATTTTCAAGCGATACGGTTTTACATGAAATCTTAAAACGCTGCAGCAGCCATGATCAGCCGACTTTATGCGAAATGGGTAAAGTGGCAGGTTCAAGTGAATACTTTCAGCATGGGGCTTTAGCCAACAAACATACCCCAATTTTACATGCCTTCGATGCGCGAGGCCGCCGTACTGACTTTATCGAGTTTCATCCTTCATGGCATAAATGGATGGGACTCAACCGCCAGTTTGATACCCATGCACATCCATTTAATCAGCCAAATTCCAAGGCAAAATGGGTGGAGTGGGCAGCACGTTTTTATTTAGCAGGTCAGGTCGAGTGCGGCAATTTATGTCCAAATTCAATGACACTCGGCAGTATTCCACTCATTCAACGTGAGTCTGAACTGTGGGCGAAAATTGGCGAGAAACTACTATCGACAGAATATGATGAACGCGATGTACCGATTGCGCAGAAAAAGTCGATTTGGCTCGGTATGGGCATGACCGAAAAGCAGGGCGGTTCGGATGTACGCGCCAATAAAACTATCGCTGTACCTGTAGCAGAAACAGGACGAGGCAAAGCTTATTTGCTCACAGGGCATAAATGGTTTTTCTCTGCACCAATGTGTGATGCGCATTTGGTAGTGGCAAAAACCGAACAAGATGGCTTGGCCTGCTTCTTTGTGCCGCGTTGGCTGGAAGATGGCACGAAGAATAATATTCAGGTACAGCGCCTAAAAGAAAAAGTCGGTAACCGCAGTAACTCAAGCTCGGAAGTCGAATTCAAAAATGCATGGAGCATCATGATTGGTGAGGCAGGGCGTGGCATTCCAACCATTATTGAAATGGCGAACTATACTCGTCTGACCTGTTCGGTCGGTTCAAGTGCCATGCTGCGTCAAGCCTTGGTGCAATGTATTGCTTATACCCGTCAGCGTCAGGCTTTTGGTAAACATCTGATTGATCAACCCCTAATGCGAGCAGTCTTGGCAGATTTAGCTTTGGAAAGTGAAGCAGCGACGCAGCTCAGTTTCCATTTGGCGCAGTGCTATGAATCGGATGATACTTTGTCTGTGGCATGGAAGCGCATCATGACGCCAGCAGCCAAGTTTTGGATTTGTAAGCGTGCGGTAGAGCTAACAGGGGAGATGATGGAAGTCTTTGGTGGTAATGGCTATGTTGATAACGGCATCATGGCGCGCATTTTTAAAGAAGCACCTGTGAATACCATTTGGGAAGGTTCAGGCAATGTTATGTGCTTAGATGTGCTGCGCGCGATTGGGCGTGATCCTAAATCTATTGAGGTGCTGTTTAAAGATTTGGCCAGTACAGCAAGTACAGATGAAAGCTTGCAAACAGAATTGCAGGACTTGTTCAGGTTGTTCCATCAATCGCCTGAAGATTTACAATTTATGGGGCGCAGTTTGGTCAGTCGTTTAACGGTACTTGCACAAGCGGTGTTATTGAAACGCTATGCGCCTGATTATGTAGCAAATGGTTTTATTCAAAGCCGTTATAGTGCGAAACATGGGCAAGTGGTGGGGATGTTGGATGCTAAAATGGTCGATGTGGAGCGTTTGTTGGAACGGGCTTTCGCAAGTTAAATACAATGTATTTCCCTCTCTTAATGGGAGAGGGTTTTGGAGATGGGAATAATGTGGGAAAACAATTTTTTATGGACATGGGACTAACTACGCTGTATCAAAAAGCCATAGGAAAGTGCTTGAAAAAATCTAAAAATAGACCAATATATGCACTACAGCACGAGGGTGCTGTATAGGCAAAAGGTGAATGCAAATGGCAAAGAAAAAAGTCCTGTCTGAAGTTGAAGTTCGCAACTTTGTGGCAAAACACATGAACGATTTTAACAAAAGCCAAACTTTTGTAGATCGAAAGAAAAATGCAAAACGTGGCTATGCAAAGCACAAAAAAGGGGGATATTCGAATGATTATCTCCCTTTTTATTTCAGTGTGTTTTCTCAGTTTGTAGTCTACTAAACGATTCGGCTTCAGCATCTGCTTAAACAAAGTTCACATCATATTCCATACGTTTTACTGTTCGCTTCGCAATCTCTAGGCCATGCAATTTGGCCACAATATAAAGAGATGCATTGATTCCCGAAGAAATCCCCGCATCATCTAAGACTTCAACTTCGTTGAATAATAAGATACCGACGTTCATTCAGATGGTTCCATGCGGTATTTAAAGCATTAGTTTTGAGTTTAAATGTAGAACCTTAAAACACCGCTTATTTTGAAAATAAGTCTTCAAACATTTTGTTGAATGCGGATTTTTGTTGCGGTCTAGACGCTGTACTTTGATGTTTTGAGGCGTCATTGGTTTGCTGGAGTACGTGTTCCACTTGACTGGTCAATTGCTCAAACCATGTTGAGTCAGTGTGATGCGTCTGGTTTAGCTGTTTGGCGCGCTGTGCAGCCAGTACCGATGGATCATTTTTACCTAAGCGGCGCTACTGTGACGCAGTAATTTCTATACCAAGTATGGGGGGAATACGAGAGCGGCTGACAGGGGCTTGGGATTTTGTTGGCTTAGTTGGTCGTGTATTGACTTGTTGTGTTTGGGACGGTCGAGGTCGAGTTGAGGATGCTTTTTCAATCGGTGTGTCGTGTTGCAGCTCTAACATTTTTTGTTTGAGTTGCGGATGGATCTTTGTCATATAAAAGGCAATGGCGACAAAAGCCAGAAAAAATAAAAAATCCATCATCACCTCATTTTATTATTTTACATGAGTGGTCTTAAGCACTCACGATACGTGTGGCCGATTTCACCATATCACCAAGACCATGAGTCTTGAAGTAATACTCCATCATGCTTTTCACCATCAGTGGATTATTCATGCTCAATGCACGATCCAAGAGCTCTTTTGCATCGGGCATCGGCACATGGCAGATGGCTTTACGGACTTTGAGAATGTTACTCGAACTCATCGATAGGGTGTTAAAGCCCATTGCCATCAGTAAAATGGCTGTGAGTGGATCACCGGCCATTTCCCCACAAATACTAATCGGCTTGTCGTATTTATGGCATTCTTGCACCAAACGAGTCAGCGCACGAAGTACGGCTGGGTGTGAGTGTGAATAGACATTGGCAACACGTGGGTTATTACGGTCAACCGCAAGTAAATATTGGGTTAAATCGTTTGATCCCACTGAGAAGAAGTCCACCAATTCAGCAAATTCATCAATCTGTAACAGCACACTCGGCACTTCGACCATGATGCCGATTTTGGGCTTGGTAATCTTCACCTGTTCTTCTTCTTGCACCGCTTGCCAGTCACGATCGAGCAAATACAATGCTTCTTCGACTTCGCTGACACTGGTCACCATCGGCAGCAAAATATGCAAGTTGTTCAAGCCAATACTGGCTTTGAGCATGGCGCGAATTTGGGCTGAAAAAATCTCAGGATGATCGAGGGTAAAGCGAATCCCACGCCAACCCAGTGCAGAGTTTTCTTCTTCAATCGAGAAATAAGGTAGGTCTTTATCTGCACCAATATCGAGGGTACGCATCACCACGGGTTTATTGGCAAAATGACTGAGCTGTTGACGGTAAATCGCCCGTTGTTCTTCTTCACCTGGGAAGCGATCACGCAACATAAATGGAATTTCAGAACGGTATAGACCGACACCTTTGGCGCCACGTTGTACACCGCGAACCACATCGATCATCAAGCCAGTATTTACAAACAATCGAACCGCAACACCGTCAGGGGTGATGGCATCTTTGGTTTCGTATTGCTTCAGATCTTTAGCAATTTGCTCTTCTTCTTTTTGAATCTCTTTATAACGTGTGCGTAAACGACGAGGTGGATTGATGAATACACGACCTTGATGTGCATCGACAATCATTTCGACATCATCGAGGGTATTAATTGGTAGTTCAGTCACACCGACTACGGTTGGAATACCGAGGGCACGTGCCACAATCACCATGTGTGAGTTCATGGCACCTTCAGTGGTTACAATCGCCGCGATTTTATCGACAGGGAGTTCAACCAAGGCAGCCGTAGAAATTTCCTCACCAATTAAAATGCTTTCATCGGTGATTTCACGGTGACTGGCATCTGCTTCTTGCAAAAAGGCCAAGATACGACGCCCTAGATCTTTTAAGTCTGAAACACGTTCGCGGAGATAGTCATCTTCCATCTGTGCAAAGAGCGCAATGTGTTTATCAATAACAATGCGTACCGAACCTTGTGCCCAGTTACCGTCACGAATTTCACTTTTGATTTCCGCGGGGAGGGCATTGGCATCGAGCATCCGCAAGAACACGCTAAATAATGCCCGCTCTTCGGCCATGAGGGCATCTTGCATCTTTTCATCGAGAGACAAAATTTCTTGACGAACTGCGTCTATGGCATTGTCGAGTAATTCGAGTTCTTCACTGATGTCATCGGCTTCACGATCGGGGACTGAAGCCAAATCAGCAGGTGGATACAGGATGACTGCACGACCTAGCGCAATACCGCCTGAACCTGAAATACCTTGGAAAGTTTTATAGGCAGGGAGGTTGTTTGGTTTACGAAAGACTTCAATATTCCCGACGGCATGTGCATGGGCAATCACCCCTGAAAGTTGAGCGCACAGGGTCACGAGGAAAGATTCGGCAGCTTCGCTAAAGTCTTGAGGCTCTTTGTTTTGAACCACCAAGACGCCCATAACTTTACGGCGATACATCACCGGAACACCGAGGAAGGAATTGTAAATTTCTTCCCCCGTTTCTGGCAGATACATAAAGCGTTCGTGTTTGGGTGCATTGTCTAAGTTGACGATTTCTTCACGTTGTCCAACTAAGCCGACCAAACCCTCACTGGTATGCAAAGAGACATGCCCAACGGCTTCAGGGTTTAAACCCTTAGAAGCCATTAGTAAATAACGATGATTTCGTTCATCAAGCAAGTAGATTGAGCAGACATCCACATGCATGGCTTCTGCCACTTGATTGACCATAATGTCTAAAGATTCATGCAAACTGGCCGACGCATTAATCTCTTGGACTATGCGTCTTAAGGTATCCAGTTGCATGTTCGACATCGTGTCTGCTCCAAAATTTATTCTGCTTTATTTATAACAACACTCATCCTAAAAATCTGCATCCATTCTGCAAATTTTTACGGTTTTTGCGGAAGCTGATTGCACAGCTCCACCATGGCTTTACGATATACATCGCGTTTAAAATTCACCACTTGACCCAAAGGGTACCAATAGCTGACCCATTGCCATTGATCAAACTCAGGTGGATCTGACAAATCCAGCTGAATATGCTGTGCCGAAGCCGTCAGTTTTAATAAAAACCACTTTTGTTTTTGACCAATACAAACGGGGTCTGAATCCGTACGTATATACCGATGTGGCAAACGATAGCGCAACCACCCTTGGGTTTGTGCTATCACCTGGACGTGTTCGGGCAGTAAGCCAACTTCTTCTCTCAGCTCACGGTAAAGTGCCTGTTCGGGGGTTTCTCCATGTTGGATACCTCCTTGTGGAAATTGCCAGGCATTGTGACCAATGCGCTTTGCCCATAAAACTTGTCCAATGTCGTTTGCCAAAATGATCCCGACGTTGGGTCGGAAACCTTCTGAATCGATCATTTGGCTACCTAAATATTGTGTAATTTATGACTTTGCTCACGGGGACGTTTATTTCTGTGTCCATCTCGAAAAAGCAAAGTGTAAAAATGTTAAAATTGTTATGATCTTAACGAATTTCTATCGACTAGCGGAGATAGATTTACAATTTTTTTCTTAAATTTCAGCTTTTACGAGTATTTTCATGAAATTGGCACTGTTTGACCTTGATCACACCTTATTAAATACCGACTCTGACCATTCTTGGGGGGAGTTTTTGGTCAATGAAGGCTTGGTTGATCCAATTCGTCATCGTGCCATGAATGACAAATTTTATGATGATTATAAAAAAGGCCAGCTTGACCCGATTGCTTATAACGAATTTGTATTTGAGTTTTTAACCCAACATGACAATGCCTACTTAACTGAGTTACATCAGTTGTTTATGAAAAAAGTTATTCGTGCGCAAATGCGTCCTGAGGGCTTTGCTGCCATTCAGCGCCATCAAGATGCAGGACATCAATTGGTCGGGATCACCGCAACGTCTGATTTTATTACCGCACCGATTTTTCGTGAATTTGGTATTACTGAAATCATTGCGACCAATGCCGAAGTTGTGGATGGTAAATATACGGGTAAAGTGATTAATACTCCGTGCTACCAAAAGGGCAAATTAGTCCGTTTGAATCAATGGTTAGAAGGTCGTGATGTGACAGAATCTTGGGCCTATTCAGATTCGATTAATGACCGCTTCCTATTGGAATATGCCGATCATGCCTTTGCAATTAACCCAGATGACCGTTTAGAAGTCCTTGCAAAAGAACAAGGTTGGGACATTCAAGACTGGTCAATTCAAGCCTAAAGATAAACATAAAAAAGCATCTTGAGATGCTTTTTTATTTGACGTCCTTTTGATTAAACTTCGGCTAACTTATTTGAAATATTGCTCCATATGCAGACAGAAGCTTCTTTTAAACATTTAATTCAAATCTTTATAGGGCCACGTGCTCAATCTTATTTAAAGTTCATAGAACAACAAGGTGGGCAGAACAGTGGCCTGAGTTGGGCGGGGTTAATTTTTGGACCCTATTGGTTACTCTATCGAAAGATGTACCGCTATTTCTTCTTATTCTTTGCGGTTGGTTTTTTGATTAGCATGTTGGCACTCATCATCGGTGTGCCTGAACAAGTCTTGATGGGGCTGTCATTGATTCCTAACCTCATACTCGCAGGGATCGGAAAGCGGCTTTATAGCGATTTTGCTGTGCAAAAGACCAAAGCCTATATGCAGCAGCCGAAATATAGTGAACAGGTGTTTGCTGAAGAAGGAGGAGTGAACTGGGGGCTGCCTTTATTGTTGGTATTTATTCAATCTGTCGTGATGATTATGCTCAGTTTGCCTTTTATTCAATTTTCACCGCTGTAGAATTCTGTAATTGAGTGCGTGTCCGTTCCGTGTTATATCCTTAAAACAGAAATTTTGTATCCATAAACAATAAGTTTTAACACGGAGAATGACAATGAGTGTACGTCCACGCATGACTCATCTATTTGAACAACTGGGTTTAGATTCGAGTGAAGACGCGATTGCTTTATTTATCGTGACGCATCAACTCAGTGCCCAAACTAAAATTACCGAAGCAGACTATTGGACAGATGCTCAGCGTCAGTTCTTGGCCGAAAAAATTAAGTCAGATGGTGAATGGGCGATTATTGTCGATCAATTGAATGAATCATTACATGAAGATTCGTTGACGAAGTAAAACTGACGGGTCTTCCTTGGTTTTTTTAATGGGATCGGCTGAAATAGGCGATCCCATTTTTAATGCAAAATAAATTTAAGCGACCATTCAACATATAGAAAATCATTCGCTTTTTCTAAATGCTCAAACAGATCACTAAAAAAAGCCACCATAGCGGTGGCTTGATTAATAATTGAATTTTGTAGGCAAAAAATGAATTAGATGTGTTTCATCAATTCAACCAGTTTTTGTGCAGCAAGTGATTGAGTACGGCCTGGATGCCATACCATCCCCAATTGACGATTCATGTTTGAAGGTAAATTCAATTGTTTTAAATCTTGGTTCAATAATGTTTTAGGAAGGACTGACCAACCGAGACCAATTGAAACCAACATGCGAATCGACTCAAGTGAGTTATTGCTCATGGTGACTTTTGGCTTCAGGCCATACTTTTCAAACTCAGCCAAAGTAATTTGACTGGTATAGGTTTGCGCCGCAGGTAAAAGACTTGGGTATTGGATCAAATCTTCTAAGGTTAAATGTTCAACTTGCGCCAAAGGATGGAAAGGCGCAACCACGAATACCAATGGATCATTCCATGTCGTGATGTATTTTAAACGGCTGTCACCTTGTGGCGGTAAAGTCAAAAAAGCCAACTCTAAGTCGCCAGCTAAAACTTGCTCATGGGCTTGTTCAGAATCAACAAAGTGTACATCTAAGGTCACTTCTGGAAACTGTTGTACATATTGACGCAAATGCGCCGGTAAATGGTGTAAGCCGATATGATGGCTGGTACCAATTTTCAGTTTACCTTGAACCTGACCTTGCTCATGGCTGAGCGTATGGTGAATATCACCCAATTCATTCAGCCAGCTTTTTACTTTTGGCAAGAGAGAGTTTGCCGCATGCGTCGCTTGAACACCACGACCCGCGGATTCAAAAAGTTTGACACCGAAGTATTCTTCTAAACTGTGAATACGCTTGGTCACAGCAGGTTGCGTAATGAAGAGCTGATCTGCTGCCAAAGAGATCGAACCAGTTTCCATGACTTTTACAAAGGCTTCAAAGGCTGCGAGATTCATCTTCATTCCTATAAAGAATTTTTATGCGTAGTCTCATTGTTATAATATTTTAAGAATAAATCAAAGGAAAAGTTGTATCTTTTGATTTAAAACTAGGCGTTCAAGCCAGATGACGCTTTAAATCTGAGGGGATTTTCAGGGTTCAATAGTGTTATTTGAGTACTTGGTCACTGCATGATTTAAGATTGGGCTGTGACATTTTCAGCTCAAATGCGCTGTTACAAAGTTATTTTTTAAACCGAAACCAGAGTTATGCATAATATAAAAAATACAGGGCTGGAAAGTAATTCAACCGTTTGAATTAAAGAGGAGCGATGACGTTTCTTTTTAATTCAGTATTGAACTAAAACAAAAAAATGAACTCAAGTTTTGATGGCTTGGGGAACATACTTTTCAGTGAATAATTATAGCAACAGGTACAGTCATGGCTGCATCGATTAGCAATGTTGTACCTCACAGGGAGAAGGCGATGGATATTAAACACATTAAAAATTTATTGGATATTTTTGAAGGGACAGTCGAAAAGCGCTGTGCGATATATGAAATCGCAGATGATGAAGACGACGAAAACCGTGCAGCTGCCGAGTGTAATGCGGCAAAAAACAGACTGATTCTTGCGATAGAACAATTGGTTGAGGCGCATGATCAGCTGGCCTTACAGCAAAAAGCCAAGCTTTGATGTTCTGTCTACAATTGAATCTATAGGATGAAATCGATGGAAAGTTAAAGTGGATGGAGTAAAAGAACGTTTTAAGGTCATTAAAAAAACCACCGTGATGGTGGTTTTTTTACAAGGAGCAGGGTTGAATTAAGCGGGGATATTTTCCTCTGCTGCTTTATCTTTCTTTTCCCATGCTTTTTCGTGGAAGAAAAAGGCAACCGCTTGAACAGTTGGTTCAAGTAAACTTAAGGTAATAGCCATTGCAATACTGCCAGTCACGTAATAACCAACCAACATCGCAACCGTGATATGCATAATGTAATAGCTCAAGGTTTTTTTGAACATGCGCTGATTATTTTCGACGAACTTGTTAATGTGTGCCATGAGAATGCTCCTTGTTAAATTGATAAATCTTGGCAATGAGTTAATAATAATGATTCTTATTTGCAATGTAAAAGAGAAAATTCAATTTATGATCATTGAATTTTTAAATTACTGTTTAAAAATGGCAGAAAGTGATCAAAAACTCGGAGAAAAATCTAAAGTTTCATCTGCTGAAAGTATTGAAGTGAGTGTGTTTTGAACGCATCAATGGTGATTAAAATGCAACGGAAATCAGCAGTTAAATATCATTCCTATAAGTTTTTAAACTAATAAAAATGATAAATTAGATTTATGTGAATACGTGGTTATAATCGATTTAACGAAAGAATTTACCCAGTCCAGTGGAGCAAATCGACATGGCAGGCGAAACCCAAAAAGCGGAAACCCAAACAAAAAAAACCTTGTATGACAAATTGTGGGATGACCATCTAGTAAAACAACGAGATGATGGCTCTTCATTATTGTATATCGACCGTCATTTATTGCATGAAGTGACTTCTCCACAAGCTTTTGAAGGTCTACAACTTGCAGGTCGTAAACCATGGCGTTTAAGCGCTAACGTTGCAACGCCAGACCATAACGTACCTACGTCTACTAAGGAGCGTGCTGAAGGTATTGCGGGTATTGAAGATGATACCTCACGTATCCAAGTGCAAACCTTAGATGACAACTGTAAAACGTTTAATGTTGCCCAGTTTGACATCAACGATGTGCGTCAAGGGATCGCGCATGTGGTTGGGCCTGAACAAGGTTTAACCTTGCCGGGTATGACCGTGGTGTGTGGTGATTCACATACTGCAACGCATGGTGCATTTGGCTGCTTGGCACATGGTATCGGCACATCTGAAGTTGAACATGTGTTGGCAACTCAATGCTTAGTTCAAAAGAAAATGAAGAACATGTTGGTGCGTGTTGACGGTCAATTGGGTCAAGACGTAACTCCTAAAGACGTGGTTTTAGCAATTATCGGTAAAATCGGTACGGCAGGTGGTACAGGTCACGCGATTGAGTTTGGTGGTCAAGTATTCCGTGATATGTCGATCGAAGGTCGTATGACGGTGTGTAACATGGCGATCGAAGGTGGCGCGCGCGTGGGTATGGTGGCTGTCGATGACAAAACCATTGCCTATGTAAAAGACCGTCCATATGCACCGAAGGGCGAACAGTGGGACGCTGCAGTAAAGTATTGGAAGACTTTAGTGTCTGATGAAGGCGCGCATTTTGATACTGTTGTGGTGTTGCAAGGTGAAGAGATTGAGCCACAAGTGTCTTGGGGGACTTCTCCTGAGATGGTGATTCCTGTATCTCAAGCAGTGCCAACTTTAGAACAAGCCAAAGATGATGTACAACGTAACGATTGGACACGTGCATACCAATATATGGGCTTAAAAGCGGGTCAAGCATTGTCTGATATCAAATTAGATCGCGTATTTATTGGTTCTTGTACCAACTCGCGTATTGAAGATATTCGTGCTGCTGCTGAAGTTGCCAAAGGTAAAAAAGTGGCTTCAAGCATTAAACAAGCGATGGTGGTGCCGGGTTCTGGTTTAGTCAAAGCACAAGCTGAAGCTGAAGGCTTAGATAAAATCTTAATCGAAGCTGGTTTTGAATGGCGTGAGCCGGGTTGTTCTATGTGTTTAGCAATGAACGCAGATAAATTACAACCAGGTGAGCACTGTGCATCAACCTCAAACCGTAATTTCGAAGGTCGTCAAGGTAATGGCGGTCGTACACACTTGGTGAGTCCAGCAATGGCAGCAGCTGCGGCAATTGCAGGTCACTTTGTGGATGTGCGTACATTCTAGTTTAAGCCCTCATCTCAACCTTCTCCCTGAGGGAGAAGGAGTTCCCTCTCCTTTTAGGAGAGGGTTAGGGAGAGGTCACGGATTCAGTGAGAAATAAACATGAAAAAATATACCGTTGAACAAGGTGTCGTTGCACCATTAGACCGTGCCAATGTCGATACAGATTTAATCATTCCAAAGCAGTTCTTAAAGTCAATTAAGCGTACAGGTTTTGGTGCAAATCTTTTTGATGAATTGCGTTATTTGGATGAAGGCTATTTGGGTCAAGACAACTCAAAACGTCCTTTAAACCCTGACTTTGAATTGAATAAACCACGTTATCAAGGTGCATCGATCTTGATTTCACGTGCTAACTTTGGTTGTGGTTCAAGCCGTGAACATGCGCCATGGGCGTTGGAAGAATATGGCTTCCGTACCGTGATTGCACCAAGCTATGCGGACATTTTCTTTAATAACAGCTTTAAAAACGGCATGTTGCCAGTGATCTTGTCTGAAGAGATCGTCGATCAGTTGTTTAAAGAATGTGCTGCATCTGAAGGCTATCAATTAACCATTGATTTGGCTGCGCAAGAAGTGCGTACACCGAGTGGTGAAGCATTTACATTTGAAGTCGATCCATTCCGTAAACACTGCTTATTGAATGGCTTGGATGATATCGGTTTAACTTTACAAGCAGCCGATGATATCCGTGCTTATGAAGAAAAAACCAAAGCATCTCGCCCTTGGGTATTTGCAGAAATTAAAGCTTAAGTCAGTGTCACTGTAGAACTTCTTAGTAGTCAGTCGGCTTAAGTCTTGTTAATATCAGGCGAAACAAAATTTATACGTTAGCCAGAATTTATCAGGTTGGGTTCGAAAAATGAAAAAGTTCTTCGGTCAGCTGGTTGTAACGGGAGCGCTGTTTGCAACGCTCTCTGCCTGTCAAAGCTTTGACACGGCACGCATTAAAAATGTGAAAGAAACTGAAAGTACAAACAATAATGCTTTGATTTACTGTGCAGGTACAGCGCACTGTGAATTTGAGCGTTTTGATCAAATACAAGTGGTTGATCCAAATAATCAACGTGTACAACGTGCTGCGATTAAAGCAGGCATTGTACGGTTGAATGGTCGTTCATTGTCTGAACCTAATCCTTTGTATTTGTCTGTACCTACAGGTCAGCATGAAATCGTGATTCGCTATTATCCAATTTCTCAGGAAAAAGCAGAGCGCTTGCATGTCATTCACAACTTTAGGTCCAAACACGAGTACACCTTTAAAATGTACCGTGAGCGTTCAAAAAACAGAGGCAGTTTACTGGATAAATCTGCGCCTGATCCGCTCTGTGTAGACTTAAAGCAAGGTGCAAAAACGATTCGACGTTTCTGCCGACCCTACAATGTCCTCACAGGACTTGGTGAGTTTGTAGAAAAGAAACTTTAAATCTGACTGGTAATCAAGCCAGCGTATAAATGGAAAGACTCATGTCAAAACATATTTTGATTTTACCAGGTGATGGTATTGGTCCTGAAATCGTGAAAGCGGCTGAACAAGTGCTGACACGTGTAAACGAGAAATTCAACTTAGGTTTGACTTGGGAACAAGGTCTTTTAGGTGGTGCAGCGATCGATGCGCACGGTTCACCTTATCCAGATGTAACAGCAGCACAAGCGAAGACTGCTGATGCGATTTTATTGGGTGCAGTGGGTGGTCCTAAGTGGGATACCATTGAGCGTTCAATTCGTCCAGAACGTGGCCTATTAAAAATTCGTTCAGAATTAAATTTATTTGCCAATTTACGTCCAGCAATTCTTTATCCGCAGCTTGCAGATGCGTCGAGCTTAAAACCTGAAATCGTAGCAGGTTTGGATATTTTGATCGTACGTGAGTTAACTGGCGGGATCTATTTCGGTCAACCACGTGGTATTCGTGAACTCGAAAACGGCGAAAAACAAGGTTTCAATACTGACGTATATGCTGAATCTGAAATCAAGCGTATTGCCAAAGTTGCTTTTGAAATGGCGAACTTACGCGGTGGTAAAGTGTGTTCAGTGGATAAAGCCAACGTACTAGAAGTGACTGAGCTTTGGAAACAAACTGTAACTGCGTTAAAAGAAGAGCAGTATCCTGAAATTAACTTGTCTCATATGTATGTTGACAATGCTGCTATGCAATTGGTCCGTGCGCCAAAACAGTTTGATGTAATCGTGACAGGTAACTTGTTCGGCGATATCTTGTCTGATGAAGCGGCGATGTTAACCGGTTCTATCGGCATGTTGCCATCGGCTTCTTTAGATGAAAATGGTAAAGGTATGTATGAGCCTTGCCACGGTTCAGCGCCAGACATCGCAGGTCAAAACATTGCGAACCCATTAGCAACGATTCTGTCTGTTGCTATGATGCTGCGCTATACCTTCCGTGAAGAAGCGGCGGCAAAAGCGATTGAAGATGCAGTAGGCAACGTCTTAGATCAAGGCTTACGTACAGGTGACATCATGTCAGAAGGCAGTACTCAAGTCGGTACTGTTGAAATGGGTCAAGCTGTAGTTTCTGCATTGAACTAATGGCGAATCAAAAAACGCAGCGTTTATGCTGCGTTTTTTTGTGCCTAGAAATTATCAATCTTAGAATTGATGCGCTAACAGGTGCGACCAGTTAATCGGACATCAGTTGCAATATTATGCTTTAAGCGAAATTGAATAAGGCAGTTTAACTCAACCTCATAGCGTGTATTTCCACTGGGAATCGGCACAGCAGCGCCGCTGCCCATGCCCATTGCGGGATTTTCAGCCATCGGTAAAGGAATACTGATCGGGCGTGCGACACGATAACGGAGGTAGTCAGAACTGACCTCTACGGGAGAGGTTCTTTGATAGCCGAGTTTGCTGAGATTAAGTTCTGCTTGAATCGTTTGGCTCGATTGACCAATAAATGAGGTTAAATAGCGTTCACGTTCAACGGAGGATATCGTTGATGTCGTGCTACAGCCAGCCAAGCATACAATGCTTAGAACGCATCCCATGCTCAATATCGGACGAATAAAACGCTGATCTTTGTAAACCTGATGTTCTAAAATAAATTCCATGGGTCAGTTCCTCACGAAATAAATTCAGTTTAGTCAGATCGGTCTGTATAACACTGTAGTCATTTGATACACGGTCATCTGAGCAAGATTAGCCTCTAGTATTCTCATGCAGGATCAACAAGCTCTGCCAACATAGTCAATGGATTCAACTATTTGATTGCGTAATTTGAACTCGATTTTACATTCCATATCGACAGTGACACCACCTTTAGACGGCGTTGGGATAGGGGCGCCCATGGCTATACTGGTGCCGATATTTGGTGTACCAATCGGGATTGGCATCGAGCGTAAAATGGTATAGCTAAGTTTTTCATTGCTTTGTACGGGTGCTCCCATCACTTTATAGCCCAATTGACTCAAGTTGAGCTCTTTATGAACTTGATCAGCTGGCTGTCCAATATAGTGTTGTAGGGATTGATTGAGTTGCTTTTGGCCTGTCGTGGCGCAAGCCACACAAAAGATAGCACCGACTAATCCTAGATGTTTCATATGATTTTATGTCCTTATATTTTGAATTTTATAATCGAATTTTTATGTTTTTAGACTGTAAAGGAAAGCAAATTTGCAGTCAATTTTTATCATTGTATTGAAATAAATACAAAAAAAGCCACTTATAAAGTGGCTTTTTCGCTTCGCTAAAACTTAGCGCGCACGGTAAGTGATACGACCCTTAGTCAAATCATAAGGTGTCATTTCTACTTTAACACTGTCGCCAGTCAAAATACGGATATAGTGTTTACGCATTTTGCCAGAGATGTGAGCAATCACTTCATGACCGTTTTCTAAACGTACACGGAACATAGTATTAGGAAGCGTCTCGGTGACAACGCCTTCGAACTCGATGAGTTCCTCTTTATTGGCCATAGCCTACCTGAATGAATAAATTAGCAAGGCGCAAATTATAGTCAATTTTTTTTCAGAATACAAGCCGTAAAAGGCTTTGAACTGATCGACTGTCAGTAAAATAAGCGAACAATTCAGTTAAATATTTTCAACAAAAAATGTGCAGTAACAGTTGTCAGTTTGGTCAATCACAGTTAATCTAAAATCAATCTTTTTAGGTATAAATGAAGTACATACAAGGAAGGTTCTGGAGTGGGTCAGCTAACTGATGCATCTGTTGTGTTGCGTTTAGGGTATCAAGCGATTCGTCGTGCCGGATTGCCAACAGAAGAAATTTTAACAAAAGCGGGTGTGGCATTAAATCAGGTTGAAACCAATGACCGTACCCCATTGAATGCGCAATTTGCGTTCTGGGTGGCTGCAGAAGAAGTCAGTAAGGATCCTGATATTGGTTTGCATCTGGGAGAGCATTTGCCTTTATATCGAGGGCAGGTGATTGAACACTTATTTATTTCATCTGAGAATTTTGGTGAAGGTTTAAAGCGAGCTTTGGCGTATCAACGCCTAATTAGCGATGCCTTTCATGCACAATTGGTGATTGAAGATGACCGCTGCTATTTGACCAATGGTCATCAGCCTTGGGCAGAAAATATCGTGAATCGTCATTTTTCTGAATGCGCGATGTCCGGTGTTTTGCGTTTCTTTAAGTTTATTACTGAAGGGCGTTTTCAGCCGATTTATATCGACTTTAACTTTAGTCAGGGCGCGCCAGATGATGAGTATTTCCGTGTTTATGAATGCCCTGTGAGCTTAGGGCAGAAAGAAACCCGATTGTATTTTGATCCGGCTATTTTAGAGTATCAATTGTGGCAGGCAGAACCTGAGTTATTACAATTGCATGAGCAGTTGGCGATTGAAAAACTTCAGGAGTTGGCGCGTTATGATTTGGTCGGTGAAGTTCGCCGTGCAATTGGTTCAACGCTAGAAAGTGGTGAAACCACGCTTGAAACGGTCGCTGCGCAGCTCAACATTACCCCGCGTCGTTTACGGACTCAGTTGTCAGAAGCCAATACTAGTTTTCAGCAAATTTTGTCAGACTATCGCTGTCGTTTGGCTAAAAAATTATTGGCCAATACCAATGAAAGTGTGGAGCGCATTGTGTACTTAACGGGTTTTTCTGAACCAAGTACGTTCTATCGTGCATTTAAACGCTGGACCAATGAAACGCCTGTGGAATATCGTAAACGAAAGCAGCGTTAACGTTGAACATTTAAAAGTATTCCCTAAACAGAATCCCCCTTTTTCAAAGAGGGATTTTCATCTTTAGAATCTGGCAATGGCGGAAATGAAACACCCTCTCTGTGAAAGTGGGGTTGGGAGGGATTGTTTATTCAGGCATATTTAGCCAATGTGGTCCTAACGGAACTTGAGGAAGTTTAAACTGAGCTGGATAGTCTGCATGGATAAAATATAGTCCATCGGGTGGTGCAGTGACACCTGCTGCTTTACGGTCTTCAGCAGCAAAAATATCGTCAATATGGTCAACGTCATACATACCTTGCCCAATTTCCAACAAACAGCCCATGATGTTACGCACCATGTGATGTAAAAAACCATCGGCCTGAATATCTAGGACCAAGTAGCATCCGTGTTGGATCAGACGGCAATGGCTGACATGACGAACAGGCTGATTGGACTGACAGGCTGCGGCACGGAAGCTTTCGAAATTATGAGTGCCTTCAAATTTGGCCGCGGCACGTTGCATTTTTAGCACATCTAGCTTGGCATAAACATGAGTCACTTGCTTGTGCAGTAAAGCTGGACGTTGTGGATTGTTATAGACCACATAGCGATAACGACGTGCTTGCGCTTTAAAGCGGGCATGGAAGTCCTGATCCATTTCCTTAATCCATTGGATGGAGATATCACGGGGTAATTGGCTATTGCTGCCCATTAACCATCCGCGAATGGGGCGAATCGCCTGAGTATCGAAATGTGCCACCATATTGGTTGCATGGACGCCGGCATCTGTTCGGCCAGCGCCATGCAACATGATCGGCTCATTGGCTACTTTACTGAGGACGGTTTCAATGGTTTCTTGCACGCTTGGTACGCCCGGTTGCTGAGTTTGCCAGCCCTTGTATTGCATGCCACAAAACTCAATCCCAATCGCAAAACGTTGCATAGTTACCTCAAATGACTTAATCGTTCCAATGCGCAGTCCAGTCTGCGGCACTGCCGTATTGTAAATACATTTTCAAACATTTGGCATAAAGATCTGCATGACCCAAACAATTGCTTAGTAATATTCCACTGTCTTTGACCCAGTCATTCACAGCATAGCGTTGATCTATACCGCCATGAACAACCTGTGTACTTAAAATAATTTTGCAATTTTTTTGTTGTATAGCCTTTAATACATTGAGTAACTCAGCATCAACGGCAATATTGCCTGTGCCAAAACCTTGCAGAATCAAAACGTCTGGCGTGTGTGTAAGCAGAGTCGTTAAATTTTGACTGTGTAGCTTGGTTGCAATCGGTTGCCACATCCAATTCAGGCAATTGAAATGAGCCGCTTTGTCTAAATCATTGGCCTGAACAATATAAGGCGATGTCAGCATTGAAAGTGGCTGTGTGGCTGGCAGCCCATCAAAGGCTTTTAGATCGGTTGTATGCACTTTCAGTGCGGATTGAGCATGCATCAATTGATGGTGAAAGGCCAAATAAACCCCAACACTCAATTGATGTACCGATTCCAATGCAAAATTTAAATTGTCGATGGCATCAGTAAATTCACGGGTATTGTCACCAGCCACATTAAACAGCGGATATTGGCTGCCTGTAAGCACGATATGAGCAGACTGTCCTATAAAGTGTGCAAGCACTGCACTGGCATAGCTAAGCGTGTCTGTACCATGAATAATTACGAAATGCTGAAATTGTTGTAATTGTAAGCTTTGAATTTGTTGAATCAGCGCCAGCCAGTCGGGCGCAGTACAAGCACTACTGTCACGAATGACAGGTGCAACAAAACATTCAATGTTTAGGTGTAGTGGCAGCACATGCTGTAATTTAGGTAAAAACGCATTCGCTGGCATGGGGCTTAACGGTTCACCGATACAACCGAAGGTACCACCCATATAAATAAGAGCAATTTTTTTCATCATAAAAAAAGCAGCCTTGAAAGACTGCTTTAGTTTAAATCGCTTTTGCTTAAGATGCGATTTGATTCAGTAACTGATCTGCTTGTTGACGTTGAGCTGAAGAAAACTCAGCTTCTTTTTCAGTCAAAATTTCACGTGCAGCGTCATAAGCACCTAGTTTGATGTATTGCGCTGCCAATTCAAGATTCAATTCAATTTCATTGACTTCAACCAGTTCAGGGAAAGATTGAACCAATGGATCGTTTTGGTCTGTAGCAGATGGGGTTGACGGTGTGCCTAAACCGCTAATGTCAAAACTCACACCACTTGATGCAGGTACGGCAGGTTTCTCTTTAGGCGTAGACTCTAAGTTAAACTCTGTTGCAGGAGCGACAACGGCTTCTTCTGTTTTTGCTGTTTCAAAAGCACCTAAGTCAAAGTTTAAGGTTGGAGCTTCAACTTTGTTTTCTTCTACAACTGGTGTTTCTGTTGTAAATGAAAAATCTAAAGGCTCGATTTTTTCTTCTACAGTTTCTGTTTTAGTTTCAGCCGCAGCTTCAGTGCTTGGGGCAAAGTCCATTGCAAAATCAATTGGTTTGATTTCTTCAACGGCAGGAGATGGCTGAGCAATCTCTTCGGTTTTCAGTGTTGCTTCAAGTGCAGGTTCTGGTGAAATTGAAAGCGTGTCAAATTCAAGCGGCTGTATTTTTTCAGCAGGCGCACTTTCAACTGGGGTAGAAATGTCTGCTTTTGCAGGCGTTTCAGTGGTGAAATTAAAATCTAGTGGTTTAATTTCGGCTGCTTTGGGCTCAACAGGTGCAGCAGTTGAACTTTGCATTAAAGCATCAAAATCAGAGGTATTTTGGGCTTTTGAGGGAGCCTCTTCAGTGATCGGTGATACAAAGTTAATGGCATCATCTTTCACATTTTGAGAATTTTCAAACTCTACTTTTTTTGCTTCAGCTTGTTCTAAAATTTCATCAAGTTCAAGTGAACGAATATGGCTCAGCAATTGGCTGATGGCAAATTCGTCTTTTTGTAAAATGTGAATATCTAATAGATATAGATACAACTCATGTTGTGAGTTGTCACGTTTTAATGATTGATTAATTTGCGCTTCAGCAGAAAAGAAATTACGTTCCGCAATTAATTTTTCAATTTTACCACGAGCATCGGTCGTTAACGGCGTCATTGATTTTTTTTCAATGACACTGCTTTCAACCACTTGAGTTTTCTTCGGAGTCGCTTTGGCTGAAACACCCGATTTCTTGGTTTTAGTGGATGTTGGTTTGGCTTTATCTGATTCTTGACCTTTTTGGCGTTTGTTTAAAAAAACCAATACGATCACTAAGATCACTAATGGAATCACATAAATCAGCATGTTTTAACCCCTTGGAGATAGAGCGATATACAGTTGCACTCATCCCTATAAAATCTTGATTGGTAACGTTTTAGTTTATTGGCTTCTTTTATCTGCTTGTTGAGCTTTCAACTGTTGTTGCAGTTGAGCAAGACGAGCATTTAATAATTGAATTCTGTGATCCTTTTGATTTAGCGCCAATTCTAATTGAGTTACGTTTCTCTGTAATTTAACGGTTTTTTCACGAGATGTCATAACTTTTAATGACAACTCTTTCGAAGTTTTATTCTTTTCTGCCGCACTGTTGGCAGAAGATTGTGCCGAATCTTGCGCTTTCTCTGCAACCAGACTCATTTCAGCTTGATTCAAGCGGTATTTGGTTTTACCTGACTGCTTCGAAGGTACTTTGGCAAGTTCTGCAGCAGAGACTTTGACAGGCTGTTTTGCTTGCTGCATACCATGCAGATTTAAGGCAGCACCACGGCGCAGACGGTTTACATCGCCTTGAATGAATGCATGTTCGTTGCTGTTTTTAATTTGTTGCATGACTTCAGAAACAGGGCGGTTTTGTTCTGTCGCAATACGTGAGGCAATTCCCCAAAGGCTTTCATTTGAGCGAACCACATATTTTGCCGCTGGTGTTGCTGTCGATGAAGCCGCAGCACTTGGTGGTTTTGGTGTAGATGCAGTTTGAGCTGTCGTTGTTGGATTTTCACGTTTTAGCGCTGCCTGCTCAGCAGCAAATTTTTGTGCCAATGGGTCTTTAGATCTTGCAGTTGATGCTGTTGCAGTTTGTGTGGCTTGCATTTCTGAACTGACAGAGCCGGTCGAATTGGTTTTTGTAACTTGCGAAATTGATGTTTCAGAACCTGATGAAGTACTTGCGCTATTTTGCTCCGCAGGTGCAACGCTATAATTTTGCACATGCGTGACAGGTTCAATCGCAACAGGCGTTGACGTTGCTAATTGTGCTAACTTCGGCGGTGTTTTGGTGCTGAGTAATAAGGGTTGTTCTGCAGCTACAGGTGCTTTTGCGGTGTAGAGGGTGCTAACAGGTAAATTTAAGGCAATTTCTTTTTCATTTACGATCACGACAGGTGCTAAAGCACGTTCATTGGCACGGGTTTGAGTCGCATTCGACGGCGCTGGATTGCGTTTTAATGGAGTGCGAATTTGTTGCAGGCGTGAAGCATTACCTTCTTTAATATTGACAATAAAATTAAGCTCAGCATCGGTCACTGGACGCGAAGAGGTAATGGTAATTACCCCATTGCCTGCACCATCACGACGCGTGAAGAAGTTTAAATGCCCCGGTGGTTGATGCCCTGTACCCATACTCAATAAATCCTCTGCCGTGGCTAAACTTGCATTGAGCGGCACAGATGTATTTGAGTGGCGAAAATGAATCTCAGCGTACAGCAATTCCCCGGGTGCTGACTGGACTTGTACAGGATCAATGCTGATCGCTTGAATGTTTTGAGATGCAATAACGGCTAAAATGGCGATCTTTAATTTGTTATATACGGTCATCTTAATCTTTAGCTCGAATATATGTCGCATGGCGAAAATTATAGATTAGCGAGTTGTCGAAGAATTGTAAAATATTTACACGACAGTTACATAAAAAAACCGATCAATTGTGATCGGCTTCTTGTTCAGAGACTTAAAAATGCTTAAGCATTTTTATAATCAATGAGAATTCTTAGCATACGACGTAAAGGTTCAGCAGCACCCCAAAGCAATTGGTCACCCACAGTGAATGCGCCTAGGTATTCTTTACCCATGTTGAGCTTACGTAGACGACCAACTGGAACAGACAAGGTGCCAGTTACAGCAACAGGAGTCAGATCAGTCATTGAAGCTTCACGCGTATTTGGCACCACTTTAGACCAATCGTTGGCACTAGCGATGATATCTTCGATTTCATCCAGTGGAACATCTTTACGAAGTTTTAAAGTCAATGCTTGTGAGTGACAACGCATCGCACCGATACGGACACAGTGGCCATCGATTGGAACGATTTGCTGGTTGCCTAAGATCTTGTTGGTTTCAACTTGACCTTTCCACTCTTCTTTCGACTGACCGCTTTCAAGCTGTTTGTCGATATAAGGAATGAGAGAACCCGCTAAAGGCACACCGAAGTTTGCAGATGGGAAACCTTCACCGCGTTGTAGGGCTGCAATTTTAGAATCGATATCTAAAATTGGTGAACGTGGGTCATCTAGTAAATCTTTGGTATTGTTGTACAAGTAGCCCATACCTGAAATCAGTTCACGCATGTTTTGCGCGCCTGCACCAGAAGCTGCTTGATAAGTCATTGAGGTTGCCCATTCCACTAAATTATTTTGGAATAGACCGCCTAAACCCATCAGCATAAGTGAAACGGTACAGTTACCGCCCACGAATGTTTTTGTGCCTTTCACTAAGCCGTCTTTGATTACGTTCATGTTTACTGGGTCAAGTACGATGATCGCTTCATCATCCATACGTAAAGTCGATGCAGCATCGATCCAGTAACCATTCCAGTTTTCAGCTTTCAGCTTAGGGAAAACTTCAGTCGTATAATCGCCACCTTGGCAGGTGATAATGACATCCATTTGCTTCAGACTATCAATGTCCGTTGCATCCATAAGTGCTGGGGCAGTCTTACCACCAAACGCAGGGGCTTCACCACCTGCATTACTGGTAGAAAAGTAAAACGGTTCGAAATGAGCGAAATCGTTTTCTTCAACCATACGTTGCATAAGGACGGAACCAACCATCCCGCGCCAACCGACCAGACCTACTTTCATGTCACTTTGCCTCGGTGCGTTAAAAAAATAAAAAGGGGGTTCGAGTGTACCAAAAGGGCGCATAACTGCAAGCGCTACATAATGAAAACACCAATAATATTGTGCAATATATCTTGTTTATGTTACATGCAAAACTGATATAAATTTATGAATCAATAAAAAATAAAGAATATAAGGGAGGCGTAATGATTTGGATTGAAATACTGGCGGGCTTCGTCATTTGGTTGACATTTTGGTCACTGATCCCACGAGATGAATGGTGGTTTCGTGGTGCAGATTTTCCGCGCCTGCAAATCTTGGCTTTGGGTATATTTGCTTTCATGGGCTTAATTTTATGGAATGCGGAATGGGACTTGGCGCGTGAAATCATTCTAATTGGGCTGATTGCCGCCTTGGCATATCAATTGAAAATGGTATTGCCTTATACGTTTCTGTGGAAAAAACAAGTCAAACAAGTCCGATCAGACCAGTTAGATACACAAAAACAGATTTCAATCATTGTCTCCAATGTACTCACGCCAAATACCCAATATCACTTGTTATTGGCGCAAATACAGAAGCATCAACCGGACTTGGTCCTCACGCTAGAAACCGATCAAACTTGGCAAAATGAATTGGCAGTGATTGAAGCTGATTATCCTTATCGCGTACCCGTACCTTTGGATAATTTGTATGGGATGCATTTGTATAGCAAGTTAGAACTCACTGAAACTGAAGTTAAATTTATTCTCAGTGATGAAATTCCTTCGATTCATACCCAAGTCACCTTAGCATCAGGAAATCAGGTACAACTGTATTGTTTACATCCCAAACCGCCAAGTCCAACGGAAGCTAAAGATTCAACTTTACGCGATGCAGAATTGCTGATTGTCGGCGATCAGATCAAAGATTTAGATGAAAGTTGCATTGTTATGGGGGACCTGAATGATGTGGCATGGTCACGGACCACACGACTCTTTCAACGGATCAGTGGGCTTTTAGACCCACGAGTTGGGCGGCATTTCGTGAATACCTTTCATGCCAATTATCCACTGCTGCGTTGGTCGCTCGACCATATTTTTCATAGTACAGATTTTGCATTGGTACATATGGAACGCTTGCCCAATATCGGTTCAGACCATTTTCCAGTCTATGTGGTGCTGCAAACATGCAGGGTATTTGAGCAAATCCAAGAAGAATTAGAGCAAACAGATGAAGATGAACAAGAAGCGCAAGAGGCAATTCAGGAGGGTATAGAAAAAGCTGAGGAAGAGGAGAAGATTGTGACTGATGAAATCGCCCGTGATTATAAGGATGGTACGAAGGCACCTTGATTTTGTTTGATTTAAGAGAAAAGTGTAAGAAATAGCTTACACAGCTTTCGGCTTCTGACGAATGGTCAGGTCAAGTGTAT
Organism: Acinetobacter sp. YH01010; assembly: GCF_013420775.1. Lineage (NCBI taxonomy): Bacteria > Pseudomonadati > Pseudomonadota > Gammaproteobacteria > Moraxellales > Moraxellaceae > Acinetobacter > Acinetobacter sp. YH01010. Next base: position 63,489 of record NZ_VOYF01000004.1, read on the forward strand.
TGACTTATTCTTTGTTCATCGGCACATGGAACTGGGAACGGAACATCCCACTAAGGAAGACGAAGCCGATGGAAGCATCACGGAACGGATGCAGGAAAGGAAAGCCAATAAAAAATAAAAAGAATACTTGTGAAAGCACAACCTCATAGACCCGAGTTTTGCAGGATGCAGAACTCGGGTTTTGCTTTTGTGATATAGAATTTTTTGCTTTTCTTTTGATCAATTTCTTTATACAGTGTGCCAAGAAAAAAACGATGAATTTCCAATAAAAATATAGGTATGAGACGTTCTATGCTGTACGAATGGCACCAAAAAATATTGCAGATTACACACTTATCCACCGATGCACTTTCCATTTACCTTGGCTTAATACTGTTCTTTTTTGTGGCCTTTTGCCATCACCGCCAATTGAAATCACCTTATGCGATTTGGACTGTTGTGGTCGTCGCAGTGGGATTGGAATTGTTTAATGCACGCCATGATATTTTAGATAGAGGCTTTTGGCGTATAGGGCAAAGTTTGAAACATATTCTAAATGTCATGTTGTTGCCGCTAATTCTTTGGTTGATGTGCCGATACCGTGTATGGAAGGGCTAAGTGGAAGCCCGAAATTGAAGGGCTAAATGGAAGGATTAAATCGCCAGTTAAAAAATCCTAATAGAAAAAAAGATATTGTGAAATTCACAATATCCTTTCTAGATGCTGATCTAGGTGCTTAATTAAAAAAATTTTCCGAGCGCTATCCTGCACAGCAAATATCTATGGTGTGTAGTCAATTAAGCTGAATGCTGAGAGGCTACTTGCGTATACAACTCCAAAGTCTGATCACACATCTCTTTTAAACTAAACATGCTGATAGGCTGCACGTGTTGTGGTTGGTCTAAATGCAACTTTAAGGTTTCGAGTAATTGGGTTTCATCATCGACAGTGACTAAACCTTGCGGATAGACATTCGATAAAATTTCAGCTACGCCACCACGGTTCCAACCGATCACAGGTGTACCTACAGACAGTGCTTCGAGTACAGTCCGTCCAAAGGTTTCCGCTTGGCTCGACAAAGATAAAACCAAATCGCTAAAAGCTAACCATTCACGGATATCTGAACGATGACCGACAAAAGTAATCCGATCACTCAGCCCTTTAGCCGCAATACTGTCTTGCATTTCTTGTAAATAAGCCGCTTTTTTCGGATCAGCACCACCGACCACCACGGCATGTACGTCGGGATACTGTGTTTGTAGCTGTTCCATTAAATGGATCAGGGTTTCATGACCTTTCAAACGGGTGATACGGCCTGGTAAGCAAATCAGACGCTTATTTTCTAGTTCAGGGAAATCTTTTAGGGTTTGATTGAGCCACTGTGCTGAGGGTTGATAACCATGTGGAAAAGCAGCGGGGTCAATGCCACGATAAATACGCACAATGTCCTTGGTAGGACAGTTTTTGTAGTTGTCCGTGATGTATTTGACAACACTATCCGAGACCGCAATGACTTTTTCAGCCTGCGTCATGATTTGACTATAGCGATTAATCGAATAAAAACCATGTACAGTTGAAATCAGGTGAGGTCGCTTGTTTGCAGGAATCCCTTTGAGGGCAAAATGCGTGAGCCACGCAGGGACACGTGAGCGCACATGCACGATGTCTGGTTGATGTTGCTCAATCAGTTTACGTAGAGGACGAATTTGCCATAAGCTTGATAAGGCTTTTTTATGGATTGCGAGCGTGAGGTGAGTTGAACCTTCAGCTTCCAATTGAGTTACCATGCGACCACCATTTGAAACCACTAAGGACTCATGACCGGCGGTCACTAAAGCACGAGCTATTTCTAAGGTTCCTCGCTCGACACCACCACTGTTCAATTCAGGTAAAAGCTGCATTACTTTCATAGCATTTCTCTTTTTTATGTGCTGAGTTGAACTCAATAGATTTTGTCATAGCCTTGAGGGCGGGTTTTAAAGCGGCGATGGAACCACATGTATTGCATCGGTGCGATTCGTAGCTGATTTTCAATAATTTTATTGGTTCGAATAGCATCCGAAACTTCATCTTCACTCGGAAAATTATTCAAAGCAGGTTCAATCAGCACATGATATTGAGGGTTGCTGATGTCGCCATCTCGATAAAAATACAATGGGATCGCCACGGCTTTAGCAATTTTTAATAAGCGACGATGCGCAGTAACAGTGGCTGCGGGAGTACCAAAAAATGGTGCCATGACCCCTTGTTTTAAACCAAAGTCCTGATCGGGACTGTACCAAATGGCATGGGCATTTTTCAGATTGCGAATCAAGCCACGCATATCATCATGGTCGATTTGGTTGGCATAGATGGTGGCACGGCAACGCACAATCAACATATCCAACAGCGGATTATTTTGCGGACGATAAACCACATCCGGCTCAAAGAACTGTGCGCATAAATAGCCACCAGCATCGAGCAGGGTAGAATGTGTGCCGAGGAGTAAAATACCTTTGCCTTCAGCTTGTGCATTTTGAATATGTTCTAAGCCTTCAATTTGCACCCGATTTTTGAACCACTGCGGACTGTACCATGCATTTAAAGTTTCAAAAATGCCAATCATTTGGTCGATAAAAACCTGTCGTGCATTGGCCTCAACCTGTTCTGCTGTCCATTCAGGAAAGCAAACTTCCAAGTTGCGAATCGTGGTTTTACGACGTGATTTGAGATTATTAAATGCGACAGAACCGAGGAATTGCCCAAGTCGATACTGAATTGCCCACGGAAGAATCGCCAAAATCATAAGAAATACAATCCCTATCCAAATTCCCCAATACTGAGGAAGTAAGAAAGACCATTGGAATTTTCCGGGTTGATATGTTGGCTTTTGACTCATAGGGCTAAATCAAAGATTAAAAAATAGGGTTCAGTTTAGCATGAAGCTGAATTGAAAGAGAAAGTTCAACCTCATGCTGCATCAGACTTAACCTTTGACTTAACCTTTGACTAAACCGCCATCGACAATCAAATTCTGCCCGGTGACCGCACGTGAGTAAGGGGACAAGAACATCATGATGGCCGCAGCAAATTCTTCAGGCGTGGTCACTGTGCGTAAAGGTGTCGATGCCGCGATTAAATCAAACACGGCATCGGGTGTCGCTTTACTGGCATCGGTGCTTTGTAATAAGCCACCAGAAAGCATATTGACGTTAATCCCAAACTCACCCAGTTCATGCGCCGCTGTGCGGGTGAAGGCCAACAGCGCTGCCTTTGCTGCAGTGTAGTCGTGGTAAGGCACGACAGGGTTTTGTACCAGGTTGGTACCAATATTCACAATGCGACCAAAACCCTGTGCTTTCATCTTGGGAAGCGCCGCTTGAGTGGTGTTGAGTGCAGCGACGACTGCTCCATCAAATTGTTGCTGTAAGTGCTGTGCAGTCAGTTCTTCCATTTTAGGACGGGCATCGCCATTAAATTGAAAATGGATGAGGGCATTATTCACGACAGAGGTGATTGAGGCACCAAAATGTGCTCTTGCTGCGGCAAAAAGCTGTTCTACTTGAGCTTTATCAGTGACATCTGCTTGATAGGCAAACACTTGCTGAGGAAATTCGGTAGTCAATTGTTCTGCTGCAGTTTGACTGGATAGATAGTTCACGACCACGCGTGCGCCTTCAGCTATTAAAGTTTGGCTAATTGCCAAACCGAGGCCACGTGCGCCTCCTGTAACTAAGACAATTTGATCTGAAATTTGCATGTTCGTGACCCAATCTAATGTTGAGTGTCACCATAGCAAGCTTTTCACATTAGCGGAATCGTCTTTACAGACGCTGCATGCTCCAATTTGAAACTGAGTCATCCGATCTAATAATTCAGTCGAGTCATACGAGATAAAAAAAGCCGTATCGAAATACGGCTTTTTCTGTGTGGAATATTTGTGGACTTAGCCTTTAGCGAGCATTTCTAGCTCATCTAAACGTTCCATTTTTTCTAGCATTTCGTCATCAATTTCAGCAAGACGCTGTGATGCTTTAGTGGCAGCATCGGCGTCAGTCATGAACCAAGAACCGTCGGCTAATTTTTCAGACAATTCAGCTTGCTCTTGTTCTAATGCTTCAATTTCAGTCGGTAGTTGTTCTAGGGCACGTTGGTCTTTATAGCTGAGCTTGACTTTTTTAGGCACGGCAGCGGCAGCCGCGGCTTCGGCTTTAGCCATGGCTTTTTTCACATCGCTTTTTTGATCCACGACAGTTTGGTCAGGACGCTGTTCCAAATAGTCTTGGTAACCACCGATGTATTCATCGATTTGACCTTTACCATCAAAGACCCAAGTCGACGTCACCACGTTGTCCATAAAGGCACGGTCATGCGAAATCAGTAACAGTGTGCCTTTGTACGCGCTGAGCATTTCTTCTAACAGTTCAAGCGTCACCATATCCAAGTCGTTGGTCGGTTCGTCCATCACAATCAGGTTCGATGGTTTCAGTAGCAGTTTCGCCAACAGAATACGGTTACGCTCACCCCCAGACAGTGCTTTAACTGGTGTACGTGCGCGTTCTGGAGAGAATAAAAAGTCTTGTAAATAACTGTAGATGTGACGACGGCTACCGTTTACATCGACATGGTCTGAGCCTTCAGAGACGTTATCTTTCACTGATTTTTCAAGATCAAGTGCATTTCGAAGCTGATCAAAGTAAGCAACTTCAAGCTGTGTACCTGTTTTTACTGTACCAGTATGTTCTTGCTCACCCAAAATAGCTTTAATGAGGGTGGTTTTACCCACACCGTTGTCACCGACTAAACCGATACGGTCACCACGTAATACCAGCGCCGAGAAGTCTTTGATGATTGGAGCACTGTTGCCAAATTGCACAGCTAAGTTTTCAATTTCAAAGACCACTTTACCTGAGCGCTGCGCATCTTGCGTTGCCATGCTCACTTTACCTTGTTGTGAACGACGTGCTTTAGACTCTTCACGCAACGCTTTTAAGGCACGAACACGACCTTCGTTACGGGTACGACGCGCTTTAATGCCCTGACGAATCCACATTTCTTCTTCAGCGAGTTTTTTATCGAATAGCGCATTTTGTTTCTCTTCCGCTTCCATTTGCTGAGCTTTGAGTTCGAGGTAACGTGAATAGTTGCCTTCATAGCTACGCAAAATGCCGCGGTCAAGTTCCACAATACGAGTCGCAATATTGTCGACAAATGAACGGTCATGCGAAATAAACAACAGGGTTAAGTTGTTTTGATCGAGTAAGAATTTTTCGAGCCATTCAATACTTTCAACGTCCAAATGGTTGGTTGGTTCGTCGAGTAGCAATACATCGGGCTGCGTTAAGAGAGCACGTGCCAATAGAACACGACGCTTACGACCACCAGACAAATCTGCAAGGTCAGCTTCTGGGTCTAGGCCCATTTTACTGAGGATAGCATTTACTTTGGTTTCAAGTGACCAGCCATCCATTTGATCCATCTGATGTTGTAGGTTACCCATGCGCTCACAGGCGTCCATATCGCCGAGTACGCAGGCTTCGCTGGCTTCATGATAAGCACGCAGTACAGTAGCAGCTTCACCTGCACCATCGGCTACAATATCAGCAACTTTGCCCGAATCCATGGGGACATCTTGCGCAAGCATTGAAATCGTAATGCCATTTTGTAATGAAACTTCACCGCCGTCTGGCAATAAAGTTCCCTCAATCAGTTTAAGTAAAGTAGACTTACCTTCACCATTACGACCGATTAGACACACTCGCTCGCCACGTTCTAAACTGAAGTTCGCGCCGTCGAGTAGGGAAGGTCCGCCAAATGCAAGCTGGACGTCCCTTAAAGTAATATAGGCCATAATGTTTCCTGAAATCTTATATGAGGAGTGTAAATTGACTACACAACAAAATCTTGATGAACAGGCGTCATTTTCCGCACCCATTGAAGATTTGCAAGTCCGAATTGCATTTTTAGATGATTTAGTTGATCAACTGAATGATCAAGTTGCGCGTCAAAACGCCGAAATCGCTGATTTAAAGAAACAAATGCAGATGTTGTATCGTCGTATTGAATCGGCAGATTTATCTGAAGGTATTGCGGCATTTGACCCAATGACCAACCGCCCACCGCATTATTAATGTCACTATTGAATGACAGGCAGATGACGAATCAGCGCCAAAGCTGTGGATTGGTGTAAATTTATTTGACCTTTTGCAGCGTGACAGGTCTAATGCACCGCATCTGCTGATCGAAACCCATTATTTCATCTCATGAGTCAAAAAGTTGTCCTGCTAGATTTGGAAAATAACCCGCCTACAGCAAATCTATTGCGCAATATCATTGAACATTACAGTACTTTGTATGTGTTTAGCTGCAATGGAAAATTTGAATATGCACTTGAAGATTTGACTGAAATTGCAGGGTGGATCGCGAGTGGCCAATTGGTGGTTTTGGATATTCCAGAAACGCCGCAAAAAGAATTTGAATATGCGGTGATTGTGGGGCAACTGATGGCCTTGATGGATCCAGATGCGCATATTGAAGTGATTTCAGCAATGCCTGATATTGAATTATTGATGGAACAATTGAACGGCTCTGGACTCAGCGCACATCTTATTCAAATTCAATCAGAACAAGAAGTTTCACATAAAGTTAAGTATAAAATTCCTGACCTAGAAACCATTCGGAATAAACCTGATTTATTACTGATTAAACACTATTGTGATGGTCTGGAAAAACTCAGTGGCAAGCCAAACAGTTTGGATAAACTGAAAAACTCGCTGATGAATATTTTGCAAGTCTCTAGCGAAAAAGCTCAGCATTTGGTCGGTATGTTGATCAATCTAAAAATCGTCAAACGCTTTGATGAGCAAATTTCGATTCGAAAAAAAGTACTCAAACAATGGGTGCAGCTAGATTTAAATGCGACTGCTGAAACAGCATTGCCCATCAAAACAGACCTGAATGCATTTAGTGCTTCACTTGAAGATCAAACCTCAAATACTGATGATACGGCATCGATGATTCAGGCTGCACAGCAAGGCTTATTTAAAAATTTTAATAAAATTGACCCTGTGCAAATGGAAGTGATCCGAAAATTGCATGAATTAAAGTCAGATAAACCAAAAGATATCTACGCCTTACGTGATTTATTGGAGCAAATGTTCCCACAATCTGATGTTCGACTATTACTTAAAGAGTTGATCGAAAAAGGATATATCTATTGGAATGGTCACGAAGTGCTGTATAGCCACGAGATGTTCCTGAATTAATTTTATCGAGTGAACTTGCGTTTTATATTGCGCTTATGCAACTCTAATAAAGGAATATAAAGGTTGTGCTATGGAAAATACTGGAATCTGGGTTACCGTTTTTATTGTGGTCTTTGTACTTGGGTCGATTTTTGGACTTCGAGTAAATCCTAGAGAAAAAGCCTTGGGCATTATGCGCGAGAAGGCGCGTAAGATGGGGCTGCATCCACGTTTAGTGGCTGCACCTGCTTGGACCAAGATTCCAATGGCTTCTGAAAAACGTGCCAGTATGGTGGCGTATTACAGTGTGCTGATTCCAGATGCGCGTTTGCCTTTAATGCGTGCTTTAGTGGTCGATGACAAACTTGAACTGGTACATGGTGATGACAAGTTCAAGGATTTAGCCATTACATTAAAGGGCATTTATGCTATTGATATGCAGGCAAACTGTGTAGGACTCTATTGGAACGAAGAATCTGACTTAAGGGCCACACAGCTTGATGATATGAAAGCATTTTTACATTCATTGGCTGAACTTTAAATTTTAAAAAACCTATTAAACAGGAATGATGGTTAACTATGGCGAACGCTCCTCGGTCCACATCTAAAAGTACCACAGCAAAATCTGCCGATGCTGGGAAAAAGCGTGCGTTAGTGATTGTGGAATCGCCTGCAAAAGCGAAAACAATCAATAAATATTTGGGCTCTGATTACATCGTGAAATCATCGGTGGGTCATGTCCGTGATTTACCTACAGGCGGCTCGAGTAAAACAGCAGAGAAAAAGCCAGTAACTCGTGCAAAATTAACTGAAGCTGAAAAAGCCAAAAAAGCACAAAAAGCTTTGGTTAATCGTATGGGTGTAGACCCTGAAAATGACTGGAAGGCACAGTACGAAGTCCTACCGGGCAAAGAACATGTTGTTGCGGAACTGAAAAAGCTTGCATCGCAAGTTGACGAGGTCTATCTCGCAACGGATATGGATAGGGAAGGAGAAGCAATTGCTTGGCATTTAAAAGAAGTCATTGGCGGTGACGACTCACGTTATCAACGTGTGGTGTTCAACGAAATTACCAAAAATGCCATCCAAGAAGCGTTTAAACATCCTTCTCGCCTCGATACAGATAAAGTTAATGCTCAACAAGCCCGTCGTTTCCTCGACCGTATTGTGGGCTTTATGATCTCGCCACTCTTATGGGAAAAAATCGCCCGTGGTTTATCGGCAGGTCGTGTGCAATCTGTGGCTGTTAAACTTGTGGTTGAGCGTGAACGTGAAATTCGTGCCTTCATTCCAGAAGAATTTTGGCAAGTTTTTGCAGATACCAAGTCGAAGAAAGACGATATCCGCTTAGAAGCAGTGAAGCAAAATGGCAAGACTTTAAAACTGCACAATAAAGCTGAAACGGATGCTTTACTGAACCTGATTAAAGATGCCGACTACACAGTTTCAGCACGTGAAGACAAACCCACCAAGGTTAATCCAAGTGCGCCATACATCACGTCTACATTGCAACAAGCAGCAAGTACACGTTTAGGTTTTTCTGTGAAGAAAACCATGATGTTGGCACAGCGTTTATATGAAGCCGGCTTTATTACCTACATGCGTACAGACTCAACATTCTTGAGTGATGACGCTGTGAATATGGTTCGTGGTCATATCGAAACTGAGTTTGGTCAAAAATATTTACCAGCTAAACCAAATCGTTATGGCAATAAAGCCGGTGCGCAAGAAGCCCATGAAGCGATTCGTCCATCGAATGTCGCGTTAAAAGGCGATAGTTTGGTGGGTGTAGAGCGTGATGCACAGCGTCTTTATGACTTGATCTGGCGTCAGTTTGTGGCATGTCAAATGACACCTGCAGAATATTTATCATCAACGATTTTAGTCAATGCCAATGGTGTAGAACTTAAAGCTAAGGGCCGTACATTGGTCTTTGATGGTTTTACCAAAGTTCGTGGTCAAAACAAATCGGATGATGATGTACTGCTACCTGCTGTAAAAGTCGGTGAAGTACTGAAGCTTGAAAAATTAGATCCATCTCAACACTTTACCAAACCACCTGCGCGCTTCACTGAAGCATCATTGGTCAAAGAGCTTGAGAAAAAAGGTATTGGTCGTCCATCGACGTATGCTGCGATTATCTCAACCATTCAAGACCGTGGTTATGTGAAGCTCGATAACCGTCGGTTGTTCGCCGAGAAAATGGGTGAAATCGTGACAGACCGTCTCGATGAAAACTTCAATAACTTGATGAACTATGCATTTACCGCAGACCTTGAAGGTCAGCTAGATAAAGTCGCGGATGGTGATCGTAATTGGAAAGAGTTACTCAATAGCTTCTACGGTGATTTTAAAACACGCTTAACCACAGCTCAGGGTGAAAATGGCATGCGCCGTAATTTACCTGTAGAAGTGGATGCTGTGCACTGTAAAGAATGTGACCGTCCGATGCAAATTCGTACAGGGACTACAGGCGTGTTCTTGGGTTGTTCAGGTTATAACTTACCGCCAAAAGAGCGTTGTAAGGGAACTTTAAACCTGACACCTGTAGAATCATTGGCTGCACTGTCTGACGATGACTCGGCAGAAACAGCAGATTTGATGTCGAAAAAACGTTGTCCAATCTGTGAAACAGCCATGGATAGCTATGTGATTGATGGTGGGCGTAAGTTGCATATCTGTGGTAATAACCCAGACTGCGCTGGTTTTGAGCTTGAAGAAGGTGAGTTCAAAATCAAAGGTTATGATGGCCCAACCATTCCTTGCGACAAATGTGATGGCGAAATGCAATTGAAGACAGGCCGTTTCGGTCCTTACTTTGCATGTAATAGCTGTGACAATACACGTAAAGTGTTGAAGAACGGTCAGCCGGCACCTCCACGTGTAGATCCAATTAAAATGGAACACTTACGTTCAACCAAACATGATGACTTCTTTGTCCTTCGTGATGGCGCAGCAGGTTTATTCTTAGCTGCAAGTAAGTTCCCGAAAGTACGTGAAACTCGTGCGCCTAAAGTCGCGGAACTACGTTCTGTCGCAGATCAATTGGATGCGAAATATCAGTTCATCTTACAAGCGCCGGATGTCGATCCTGAAGGAAACCCAACATTGGTGAAATTCAGCCGTAAAAACCAAGCGCAATATATTGGTTCTGAAAATGCTGAAGGCAAACAAACCAAATGGTCTTTGGTGTACCAAGACGGTAAGTGGGTTGAGGCTTAAGCTTTAAAACCAATAAAATGCTGACTTCGGTCGGCATTTTTTATGTCTTTTGATCAAGGCTTTTTTTAAAGTAAGTAATCGATTGAGCTTTTAAATTGACCAAGACATTCTACGAATGTTCTGTTTTAATTCTGAAAATAAACGCTAAAAATTAATTGAGATCTTGGGGAATGTGGAAAAAAATTCGGGTACTGTGCTTATTGCTGATTTTATTGGTTGTTGCAGTCAATGCCTATAAAGACAAAAATCAAGACTGGAGTAAACCGATCTTTGTATTGTTACATCCAATTAATGCAGATGGTCGAGAGAGCACACAAGCTTATATACAGCAGCTCTCTGTCAATGATTTAAACGATGTTCAACAATATTTACAAGCGACAGCACAGAAATACCGAGGGCAACCGACTTATGTGTATTTTAAGTTAGGCCGCGAGTTGAAAGTTTTACCTCCCAAAGTACCTAATGATGCTGGCATGTTGGACGTTATCTTATGGAGTTTGAAATTCCGCTACTATGCTTGGCAGCAGCATGAAAATGTAGATGGTGTTTCGAGTGTCACGCTATTTTTAAATTATTACGATCCGACCCAAACCAAAGAACTTAAACATTCCACAGCCTTGGAAAATGGTCGAATTGGATCGGTGAATTTATTTGCATCGAATAAACAGACAGCGCAGAACAAAATCGTTTTAGCCCATGAGTTATTACACGCTTTTGGTGCAACTGATAAGTATGATTTGGCTACAGGTCAGCCAATCTTCCCTGTCGGTTATGCAGAACCCCAAAGGCAGCCTTTGTTTCCGCAAAGCAAAGCTGAACTGATGGCAGGGCATATTCCTACCTCACAGACGCAAAGTAAAATGCCTGAAGATTTAGCTGATACTGTGGTGAATGACGTCACAGCGATTGAAGTGGGATGGAAAAAATAATGTGGATAAAGCGTATTTTATCCACAGTTTCAATTGGCAGTGTGGATAAGATTTGGACTTTTCTTTCATTTTTCTTCATCATGAAGTTGCATAATCCATTGAATAACGAATAACTTGAGAAAAAACATGAGAACAGTAGGCAACGATTTAATTCGCAGTCAGCTCCATGAAAACCGTAAGTGGTATCTCGGTTTAGGTGCTTTATTGGTGGTCTTCGGATTGGTCCTTTTGGCAGCTTTGCCATTTGCGACACTTACGGTGATTTATATTTTTGGTGTGCTGATGATGTTAGGTGGCGTAATCCATTTCATTGCAGCATTTAAAATTTTTGAAGGCGGTTACCGCTGGTTCTGGGCACTATTTGGTGTGCTGTATTTGGTCGCAGGCTATTATGCATTTTCAACGCCTGTCAAAACGGCCATTGTCCTGACCAATTTATTGGCGATTATTTTGATCATTGCAGGAGTCATCCGTATCTTTAATGCTGTGCTATTTCGAGCATTTCAAGGCTGGGGATGGACGCTATTTTCAGGTCTATTGACCTTGATTACGGGTGTGATCATTTTGATGTCGCCTGATGCGCCATTTTGGGTATTAGGATTATTCTTGGCGGTTGATATTTTATTCCAAGGGGTCAACTACCTTACTTTGGCTTCTTATATTCGACGTGAAGTGCCGAAAAGCTCGGCAGAGCAGTAAGCTGCTTGCGTCTCCGATAAATAAAAAAAGAGTGCTGAGGTACTCTTTTTTTATTCACTTTTAATGTGTACAACCCGTTAAGGTTTAACGCTATAGCGGCTACTAATTGCAATTCGGTTCCATGTGTTGATGACAATCGCGAGCCACTCAATCGCACTGATTTGTTCATCTGTTAAAAAGGGCAAAGCATCTTCATAAACTGCATCGGGAACTTGGCCTTCAGCAATTAACGTGATCGCTTCGATCAAGCTCAAAGCTGCACGTTCTTTTTCATCGTAGTACGCAGTTTCACGCCATGCATTCAGTAGGCTAATACGTTCAATGCTTTCACCTGTTTTCAGTGCATCGTGTGCATGCATACGAATATAGAAGGCACATTCGTTGATTTGGGATGCACGTAATTTGAGTAAATGAGCTAATCCTTCACTTAGGCCAGCTTCATTTATTTTTTGCATTGCCAGTGCATCAAGTTCTGCAACTTTTTTATATAGCTCAGGTGCAGACTGACCTAGGTTGATTCGTGACATTTCGAACCTTTCTGATGTTTTTAGATATACCTGCTATTTTAAAACCGTTATGGTTGAGGATAAATTTTATTTTGAGCATTTAGATGACCACTTTTGTTCTTGCGCCAGATTCATTTAAAGAAAGTATGAGTGCTCAACAAGCCTGTGACGCGATGCAGCGTGCAATTTTAAAGCTCATACCTGACGCCAATGTCATCGCTGTGCCAATAGCAGATGGTGGTGAGGGAACTGTAGATGCGTTACTCAGTGCTTGCGACGGCCAAAAAGTGACGATAGCGCTTACAGGTCCTTTGCCCAATCAAGCTGTGACGACGTATTTCGGTTTGATCGACGGTGGAAAAACTGCGGTGATTGAAATGGCAAAAGCCAATGGAATTCATCTTGTCGATATTGCTCAGCGAAATCCTTTACTGACGTCAACTTATGGTACGGGCGAAATGATCCAGGCTGCTCTAGACTTCGGAGTAAGTAAAATTATTATTGGCTTGGGCGGGAGTGTGACCAATGATGGCGGTGCAGGTATGGCGCAGGCCTTGGGGGCACAATTTTTAGATGAAAATGGCTTGGAAATAGCAGTTTGTGGTGGTTGTCTGGATCAAATTAACAGTCTTGATTTGACGCAGCTCGACTCACGTTTAACGCACACAGAGATCATCATTGCTAGCGACGTCATGAATCCATTATGTGGTGAAAATGGCGCATCCCATATTTTTGGCCCGCAAAAAGGAGCAACGCAGGAGATGGTGCGTCAGTTAGATCGGAACCTCAATCATTATGCCAATGTCGTTGAAGCGACACTGGGTTGTACTTTACGTGATGTCGCAGGTGCAGGTGCTGCAGGTGGATTAGGTTTTGGGTTGATGGCTTTTGCGGGTGCATCGATGCAATCAGGTGTGGAATTGGTCATTGAACAATGTCAGTTGAATGAAAAAATAGCACAGGCAGATTATGTGCTGACAGGTGAAGGGAAAATTGATCATCAAACTAAGTTCGGTAAAACGCCATTTGGTGTGGCGCAAGTTGCAAAAAAGTTTAATAAACCTGTGATCGCCTTTACTGGTCTAGTGGGTGAGGGGATAGCAGAACTCTATGATTTAGGTTTCACACAGATTGTTGGGATTAATCCACCAGATTGTAAGTTGGAAGATGCATTAAAAAATGCGGAACTAAATTTGGAACATTGCTGTCGAAATGTGATGAGATGTTTGAAATAAAAATCAAGGTAAAATTTATGAATGCATTTAGCGAGTTTTAAGATAATCATAGTTAGAAAATATGATTAATTTGGTTGAGAATCTTTGCAATATTTTTCCATTGGTTTTTGATTTTTTGGAATTATATTTTCAATGTTTTTTATATTTTCTATTGCATTTTCTTTTGCCCGTTTCGCTTTTAATAATTCAGAATTCTCTGAAGCAATTTCATATTGTGCTTTACTCATTTTATAAGTTGCACATAAATTATCGGATATAAGCTTATGATTGCCAGAAATTAGAGCTACAGCTAGATCATCATGGAGTTGAATTCCTTTCTGATTATTTTTACTTATCAAGTGATCAAATTCAGTTTGAGTCAATTTTTTTTGCGTAAGATGGATGATTTGTAAATATTAAAAGTAATAAAACTGGCTGAAGGAAATGGCTAATTAGCTTAAAATTTTTCATAAACTTATCTTTTTCTAGTTGTAATTTTGATCCTACATTAGCATGTATTTTTTTTCAATCTGCTAAACTATACCTATCCATGAAATGATGAGTACATATGAGTTTAGCCAACCTGATTGATGAATTAAATCCTCAACAAAAACAAGCCGCAACAACAGAAGCACAGCATAGCTTGGTTTTGGCAGGAGCAGGTTGTGGTAAAACCAAAACCATCGTGGCGCGTGCAGCTTATTTAATTGATCAAGGCGTGCCTGCTAATCAAATTCAAATTTTGACTTTTACTCGCCGTGCGGCCAGTGAAATTGTCGCTCGTGTGGAGTTGGCTCTGGGTGAGCAAGCTAAAGGGCTACGTGCATCAACCTTTCATACCTTTTGTATGTACCTATTGCGCCGCATTCCAAAAGCTTTTGGTCTAGAACAGTTTTCGATTATTGATCGTGATGATCAGCTCATGATGTTCCGCCTGATTCGTGGCCGTGATGATAAGAAAAACCCCAATCACTTGCCCAAGCCGAAAGAACTCTGTGATCTGTATTCCTTTGCGCGGAATACGCGCCAAAAACTTAGCATTGCCATGGAAAAGCAAATGCCAGAGTACTTTGCGTTGAAAGATCAAATCGCGGATATCATGAAAGAATACGAAGCCCGTAAACGTGCGCGTAGTTTTTTAGATTATGACGATATCTTGGCGATTGTGGCGAAAGCCTTGGCAGAATCAGATGGACTGGTCGATTATGTTGCTTCGATTTGTCGCCACATGTTGGTTGATGAAATGCAGGATACCAATCCGCTGCAATGGGCGTTACTTGAGCCACTAAAGGACCGTGCCAGCTTGTTCTGTGTCGGCGATGATGCACAGTCCATTTACGGCTTCCGTGGTGCAGACTTTGAAAATATTCATCATTTCAAAGAGCGTGTACCCGACGTACAGATTTTCAAACTCGAAAAAAATTATCGTTCAACCCAAGAAATTTTAGATCTGTCAAATTGGTTGTTGGATGAAAGCGAAATTAAATATGACAAACGCCTAGATGCCTATCGTGGTGAAGGTATTAAGCCGAAAATGCATATTTTCCCGAATGAGTTTGATGAAGCCAAATGGATTGCCATTGATATCAAAGAGCGTCATTACCTCGAAGGCAGCAAATGGTCGGATCATATGGTGCTTGTGCGTTCAAGCTTTGCCGCTCGTCATATTGAAGCAGCCTGTATTGCCGCAAACGTGCCGTATCGCTTTATCGGCGGAATGAAATTACTTGAAACAGCCCATGTAAAAGACTTGCTCAGTGTGCTGCGTGTAGTGGCCAATCCTTTAGATGATATCGCGTGGATGCGCTTTTTAACCTTGTGGAATGGTGTGGGTGATGTCGGTGCGAGTAAGTTATCGCAGCAGATTTTACTTGAGCCAGAAATGCAAGCCATTGCAACCAAGTTGGAAAAATTTGGCAAAGTACCTGACCAAGCAATTCTGATGATGAAGCAAATGTCGGTGTTGAAAGATCAGGTCAAAGAATGTGTAAGCTTGGCTGTTCAAGCGATTTCTGAGCAGCTGGAAGAAAACTATAAAAAAGATTGGAACCGCCGTGTCGGGGATTTTGATCTGGTGAAACAACTGGCATCCAAACATACGCAGTTGAGTGAATTCTTAGAAGAATATGTGCTTGACCCAGTTTCCATTTCTGAAATTGAACGCCAATCTGATAGTGATGTCGTGACCTTAATTACCATTCATTCGGCAAAAGGAACGGAGCAAAAAGTCTGTTATGTGGCGAATGTCACACCAGGGCAATACCCGCATGCACGTGCCCAAGGCAATTTCGATGAAGTGGAAGAAGAGCGCCGCGTGTTATATGTGGCGCTGACACGTGCGCAAAATGAATTGATTTTGACCAAGCAAAACTTGAACCACTGGGCACGTGAAACTGTCGATGAGCAAGGGCGTAAAGTAGAAAGTTACTTTATGAATGATTTAACTCGAAATTTATGTAGTTTGGAAACACACTATAAAACCCGTCAACAGACTGTAAAAAGTGCGTTAATCGAAAGAAAATCGATTAATTTAGATTTTGGTATCGATCTCGATTAAAATAGATTTTTGACGTGATTTACACGCGAGTTAAAAAGCAAAATAGACAAATGCTTTTTGATGATGCTGTCTATTTGGAAGATTGAATGAAAATTTTAGTACGTAACTTAGAGCGTTCAGTTACTGAAGCAGAATTGGTTGAACTGTTTAAACCATTTGGCGCAGTAGAGTCTGCTGTTGTTGTTATGGATGCAAGCACAGGTAAATCGAAAGGGTTTGGTTTTGTCGAAATGCCAAATGGTCGTGAAGCTGTGAAAGCAATTAAAGGCCTGAATACTTTGAAAGTCAAAGGTGCAGGTATTCGAGTAAAAGCGGCTGAAGATAAGCCTAAAGCATAAATTCAAAAAGGAGCGTAACGCTCCTTTTTTTATCGGTGATCTATGAAAAAACGCTACTCGGCTTTGTCCATTGTTGCGCCATCTAGTTCGAACATTGCGTGTGGGCTTAAAACGCTTGGAGTCCGCTCATGGCAGCCCGAACATTTGCCTTTAAAAGATTTAGTGATCGTGGAAAATCAACGCTACTTACATGAAAGCGGAGATGAAGATATTGGACGTGCAGTGGCGATGGTCGATGTCTATGACGTTCATGCATGGACTGAAACAGAGGTAGAGCAAGCGCAGGCGACCTATTGGGCCGCAGGGTACTGGGCTTGGCGTCTGGAAAATATCAGGATGATTGATTGGGATATGCCTGTTCCTGCAAAGCGTGACATTTATTTAATTGAAATCGATCATCCATAATATTTATTGTGAATTTCCTAAAAATCCGTTTAAGCTTATTCATGTAGAAAAACGCCAAAATTTAGGGAATTGTTCATGTCTCGTGTTGCTCGCTTTCATGCTGATCGTACCAATCAAAAGTTATATTTTAGCCGTCTTGCATGTCAGCAAGCCGAGCAGACCGATCATGTTCAACAAGCTCAGGCTTATCGCGAAGCAGCGGTTTTTCATTTACATGGTGCAGTACTTGCGTTTTTACAAGAGTTGGTGCGTTACTATCGTTTAAATGATCCTGCACCCACGTTAAAGTCGATTGAAACACTGATGGCTGAAAAAGGTCAGGTATCACCTGAAGTGACTGTTATGCAGCAATTGGCCAAGCAGGGTTTTATTGCAGAGCTGAAACGTGCACATCGTATGTGTCAGTATGCACCTGAACCATCTGCACCAGAGCCAGAAGGTGAAACATCTTCAAATTTAATTATTAAAGTCACTCAAACACCGCAAGCATGGTTGCCAGATACCGCTATTTTGCGTGAATGGCATCGTGATCTAACCCAATTGATTGATGGATTTCGTAACGAGATGGTGGAGTTCTAATCGGACTATTGGTACTTGAAATAAATTCATTTAACCCGATATAAGATTATCTAAGTAATACAAAGTGCAGATGCCTTTGTCACCATGTTGCGCATGGAGGGATATATGTCTATAGAACAGTTGAAAGAACTCTTTGGGAACCAGGAAGCGATTTTAGAGCTGGTTCAATTGGAAGGTGGTGAGTTGGCATTGCGTAATGCAGGCTCAGAAAAAGAACCTTTGGTGACTATCCAATTCAATGAAGAATTGCGCAATATTTTGGGCGATCAAATGAATGTGATCGCTCAGCAAATGATTCAGGCTGCACTGTTTGGTTTGTTAGAAAAACAAGTGGATGAATGGCATGCCGAAGTGGTCGATGAAAAGCCTAAATATATGAGCTAATCATATAGGCACTGATTTTTAGATCATGATGAAAACGCACCTTTTGGTGCGTTTTTTTATACCAAAAATGGCACTTAGACTTTGCCCAATTCAGCAGGTGAGATCAGTATCGAACCTAAAAATACAATGAAGACCCCGATGAGCTGTAAGAAAAATGGATTTTTGGCATCTTGCCAATACAGAATTAGAAAGACGATGGAAATGGGATAAAACAATAGACAGCCCAGTCCCCATAAAATACTGGTTTTAAATGCAGCGATGAGAAAGCCCAGACCGCCAATTAAAATAATGGCAAAGCCTAAATAGAGAATGAACATGTTTATCTCGTATCTTGTTTGAAGTTTTTAAAATGATGCTTTGTTTGGTGCTAATTTTATCAATATATTTTTTAAATTCAATTATTTGTGATTTTAATATTACGGAATTTTATCTGTTTAAAAAAAGGCGATGCTTAAATGCACCGCCTTTTTGGTAGCCATCCTAAGCGCTTTATTTAGGCACTTAGTGTGTCGGTGTTTGGTGATGGGCAATTTGGATTTGATTTAAAATATGATTGCTCATATTTTTCGCCATTTCCTCTTTGGCATAATAAACCTCACCGACATTGTCGCGACGAATGACTTCAGCTTCTTCTTTGCTTTCCGCACACACCAATACTTGGATGGATGGATTCAGCATTTTGGCAATGTCGACAATTTTATGAATATCTAAAATATCCATGGGGGAAATGACCAAAAGGCGTGCGTGTTGAATATGGGCTTGAATTAAAACGCCGGGTTCTGTTGCCACACCAGATACCGCAGCGATGCCTTTTTCCCGCAAGTTTTCCACGATTTCACGGTTTTCTTCAGCAATAACCACTTTAATGTTTTCATTCATTAATTCGCGGGTAATACGGCGACCGACTTCACCATGACCAATCAGCACCACCTGATCACGCAGATAATCCTGTGAGACCTCATCCGGCAACATGGCCAATGGGTCACTACTACGTTCCAGTAAACGGGCCAAATTCGAGCGCTCACGGATGAGTCGCTGCATAGGCTCGATTGCAGAAAATATAAATGAATTCAGCGTAATCGAGATTAAAGCGCCTGCCAGTATCAGATTTTGACCTTCCATTGAAAGGAGATTTAGAGATACACCTAAGGTTGCCAAAATAAATGAGAACTCACCAATCTGCGCCAAACTCGCCCCAACGGTTAATGCGGTATTGATGGGGTAGCGGAAGAACAATACCAATGCCATTGCAGCGATGGTCTTACCAATCATGATAATACCGACCACAGCTAAGACATGAAGCGGTTGTTCAATCAAGATCCGTGGATCAAACAGCATGCCGACGGAGACGAAAAACAGAATCGAAAAAATTTCACGAAGCGGAAGGGTTTCTTCTTCTGCACGGTGACTAAAGTCCGATTCTTTGACTACCATCCCAGCAAAAAATGCGCCCAGTGCCATGGATACACCAAATACCTTGTAGGCACCAAAGGCAATAGACACGGCTGCTGCAACCACGGTGAGCGTGAATAATTCACGTGAGCCTAAGCGCGCAACCACTTGCATAATCATTGGCACTAAGCGTTTACCAATGATCAGCATGAAGGCAATAAAACCTGCCACTTTGAGTAAGGTAATACCAAGGGTGAGCCAAATATTTTCATCAGCACTGCTTTCTGTGAGCGGTTGGCCGCCAAGCAGTACGGCAGTAGCAGGCAGAAGGACCAGGACCAAAACCATCACCAAGTCTTCAACCAAGAGCCAACCCACGGCAATTTTACCATTGACGGAGTTGAGTAAACCGCGATCACCTAAGGCTTTGAGTAGAACGACAGTACTTGCACACGACAAACTTAAGCCAAACACTAAGGCTGAGCCCATGCTCCAGCCCCAAAGCATGGAAATTCCCATACCGAGTAAGGTCGCCACTGCAATTTGTAAAATGGCACCGGGCAGGGCAATACGACGGACTTGCATCAAATCATTGAGTGAAAAGTGCATACCCACGCCAAACATCAGGAACATGACACCGAGTTCGGCCAGCTGGTTAGCGAGATGGATATCGCCAACTACCCCAGGTGTGTTTGGGCTAATAATAATACCGGCAATTAGATAGCCGATGAGGGGAGGAAGTCGCAGGCGTGCAGCAATATAGCCAAAAATTAAGGCAAAACCAAAGCCAACAGCAAGTAATATTATGAGTTCTACATCATGAGGCACTAAAAACTCCTTAAGCCTAAGTTAAGGGTAAAAAAGACAAGCACAAAAAGTGCCAAAAAGCATTTTGAAAGTTTAGCAATTCGAATAAAAAAAATGCAAAAAAAAACGACCTAAGCAGGTCGTTTTTTTCAAAAAACTAAAATTATTTGATTTTAGCTTCTTTGAAGATTACGTGTTGACGGATTTTTGGATCAAATTTTTTGATTTCCATTTTTTCCGGCATAGTACGTTTGTTCTTAGTGGTAGTGTAGAAATAACCTGTACCAGCAGAAGAAACTAGGCGAATTTTATCACGCATGTTCGTAGCTCCTTAGATCTTTTGACCTTGAGCACGTAGGTCAGCAACAACCTTTTCGATGCCCAATTTGTCGATAATACGCATACCTTTAGTAGTTAGACGAAGACGTACGAAACGTTTTTCGCTTTCTAACCAAAAACGGTGGTGATGCAGGTTCGGCTCGAACCGGCGTTTAGTTTTGTTGTTGGCGTGTGAGACGTTGTTACCAACGACTGGACGCTTGCCGGTAACTTGGCAAACCTTAGACATGGTGTAACTCCATTGATTTAGCCAACAGCAAATCTGTATGGCCAGTCAAAAAAAACATTGAATTCATTCAAGGGGCGTTTTATATCAAAAATGCGCTTAAAAGACAAGCGATTTTGCATAAAACGAACGATCACCTAGTGTGATCGTTCATGCCTTGATCGTTTATCGAAGAAGTGTCTTCGAAATCAGTTTGTGGATCGGCTTATTGAACGGTGGAAGAATGAATTTCAAACTATAGAGTTTTGGATTCGACATCACCGAGCGTTCATGCGACAAACTGAAGAAACCTTCTGGACCATGATATTTCCCCATACCCGAAGCCCCCACACCGCCAAACGGCAGGTCATCTTGAGCAACATGGGTTAATACCGTGTTTTGTCCGAAATGTCCTGAATGGGTACGTGTTGCGACATAGTCGGCACGTGCCTGATCAAAGTCGAAATAGTATAAAGCAAGTGGACGAGGACGGCTATTAATAAAAGCAATAACCTCGTCAATTTGATCATATTCCATGATCGGAAGGATCGGACCGAAGATTTCATGCTGCATAATTTGCATGTCTGGAGTGACACCCGTTAAAACAGTCGGTGCAATTTTACGTACAGCGTCCACATCTTCATTTTGTGGGTTAAAACTGATGATTTGTGCGCCTTGATCACGCGCATCTTCTAAATAACCTTGTAGGCGGTTGTACTGCTTGTCATTAATAATCGAGGTGTAGTCCTGATTTTGGGCAATACTTGGGTACATGGCTTCAACGCACACTTTATAGTGATCTAAAAATTCAGCTGTTTTACCACGAGGTAAGAACACATAGTCAGGTGCAACACAAGTTTGACCTGCATTCCAAAGTTTACCAACCGCAAGACGCTGTGCGACATCTGCAAGGTCAATAGACGGATGAACCAATACAGGTGACTTTCCGCCTAATTCTAAAATCACCGGAACTAAGTTTTCAGACGCTGCCGCCATGACGGTTTTACCGACATTGGTCGAGCCAGTAAAAATCATTTTGTCGAAGGCAAGGTGACTAAACGCATCTGAAATTGGGCCACCACCGTTGACGACTGCGACCAATTCTTGAGGAAATGCTTCTGCGAGAGCTTTTTCTAGCACATCACCGAATGCCGCAGAGGCACTCGAAATTTTGATCATGGCATGGTTGCCCGCAGCCAAAGCACAAATCAGTGGGCCTATAGAAAGAAGCAGTGGGTAGTTCCATGGCGTAATAATGCCGACGACACCAAGCGGTTGATATTGCACCCATGCTTTTGCAGGTTGGTGAATAATTCCGACATGGCGTTTGGATGGTTTCATCCAGTCTGTCAAATGCTTGCTATAATATTTAATGTGTTCAAGACATGTAAGTAACTCACCAATCTTGGTTTCACCAATAGAACGGTTACCATAGTCTTGATTAATTGCATCAGCAAATTGATCTTGATACTTAACTAAGATACGCTTAAGCCGAGCCAAACGATCAATACGTTCCTTCGCTGTAGGCAATGGGTAACGTAAATACGCTTGTTTCTGCTGTTCCAACATATTGTTGAGATGCTGGTGATCAAAAGAATGTGGTGTCATTGAAGTTGTTTTTGTCTGACTATTCATGTCGCACGACCATATCCAAATTAGCGATTAATTAATTTTTAGAGTAAATACTCTAAATAGTCAAGTTACTTTATGTGTTAGTGTTCTAATGCTTTGAAATAAATGGTTGTTTTAGGATGTCTCACACCAAAACCTTAAAAACGAAAGAACGTATTTTGCAGCTGAGTTTGCAGTTGTTTAATGAGCGTAGCGAGCGTTCAGTGACAACCAATCATATTGCTGCTGAACTGGGAATGAGCCCAGGTAACTTGTATTACCATTTCCGAAATAAAAGTGAAATTATTAAGGAATTAATGGAGCAATATCAGCATGAAACGCTAGAAATGTTAGCGCTTCCTGATGATCGTCAGCTTGATGCCAATGATAAAATTCGCTATTTCCAAGTGTTAAGTAGCCAATTATGGGCTTATCGCTTTTTACATCGTGATGTTTATCACTTGGTCGAAAATAATGAAGATTTCCGCAAAATGTATCCACGTTTTGCCGGTCAAGTCATGCAACAAGGGCAGAAAATTTATCGTGCCTTTGTTGACGCAGGCTTAATGCAGATGACCGATTCTGAAATTGAGGCCTTAACCATTAACTTGTGGATCGTGCTGACCAACTGGACCAACTTCCTTTATATGTCTGGCCATATTACTGACTCAAACACTTTGGAAGAAAAGTGGGTGTGGCAAGCACTACGACAAATGGTGTTCTTAGAAGGTGCATATCTACGTGGTGAAAGCCGTGAAACCTATGAGCGATTGCTCGAAACTTTAGGGCCGTCGGACTTATTTGCAAGTCTTTCAAACGCAAAGCATCAGGTTACTGAATAAGACTATTTAGTCTGGCTTTAAAAAGCGTTAGAATACTCGGCTCTTTTTTCAATTTAACTGATTAGTGATATAAACCAACATGAATATGTCGACCGCTAACACAGCACGCTTACTCATTACCTGTGAAGATAAACCGGGGATTGTGCAAGCTGTATCGAGCTTTTTGTATCATCAGGGAGCAAATATTACCGCACTTGATCAATACGCGACTGAAGCTCAAGGGGGGCGATACTTCATGCGTGTTGAGTTCGAATTGGACAATTTACAAAGCCGTAAAGAAAGTCTAACTCAAACATTTGCGAGCAATGTTGCTGAGCGTTACAACATGCACTGGCGTTTAGCTTTAGTCAGTGATGTGAAGAAAGTCGGTATCTTGGTATCTAAAGTTGACCATGCATTGCTTGAGCTGTTATGGCGTCATGCACGTGGTGGTTTGCCATGTGAAATCACCAAAGTCGTGTCTAATCACGATGCTTTACGTGAATCTGTAGAAAATTTCGGTATTCCGTTTGAAGTGGTTCCCGTGAACAAAGAAAACAAACGTGAAGCTTATGAGCAAATTGATCAATTGATGCAAGGCAATGATTTATTGGTTCTTGCTCGTTATATGCAAATTTTAGACGAAGAATTTGTTCAAAAATGGGAAATGAAAGTGATCAACATTCACCATTCATTCCTCCCAGCCTTTGTTGGTGCGAACCCATATAAGCAAGCGCATGAAAAAGGTGTGAAGTTGATTGGTGCGACAGCGCATTATGTGACTGCTGATCTTGACCAAGGGCCGATTATTGAGCAAGACGTAGAGCGTGTAAGCCACGACTTTACTGTTGAACAATTGCGTGAGTTAGGTCAGGACGTAGAACGTAATGTGCTCGCACGTGCAGTCAAATGGCATCTTGAAGATCGTATTATTGTCGATGGTAATAAAACTGTTGTATTTCAATAAAACGAGATGAATTTTTGAATAAAAGGGCATACTTTAGGTATGCCTTTTTTATATTATGATTAAAAAAAGTCATTAAAACTGACGAATTAATAGTTGCAAATGAAAACACTTCTCATTTATTATTGCCGTACTTTAATTGTGCTAACCGATGAACATGATTGTATTTTTGACAAAATAAATGCAATCGCTTCTTCAAGGTAACTGAGTTTAATGAGTCAATCTCCCGCTCCAATGATGCAATCACCTAACCCGATGAAAAAGAAAATCATTACTGCGCTTCTCGCTGTTGTGGTAGGGCATATGGGGGTATTGTGGGCGGTCAGCAATATGAAAGCACCAGAACTTAAACCGATCGAAAAAGATCCGATTAAAGTTCGCTTTGTGAAGATTGTTGAAGAGAAAAAACCTGAACCTCCAAAGCCAAAACCAGAACCGAAGAAAGAGCCACCAAAGCCAAAAGAAGTTAAAATTGTAGATAAGCCTTTACCACCTCCACCGAAGAAAGTGGAAAAAGTGGAACAGGTGAAAAAGAAAGATGCGCCGAAACCAACTGTTGAAGCGGTCAAAAACGTACCACCAACACCTGTTGTTTCAACTGTGGTTTCTGAAACGAAAGTCGTTCGTGTTGAACCAACACCTCCGGCACCTGTTGCACCACCACCTGCGCCTCCAGCACCACCTGCGCCACCGACACCTAAAACTGTGAGCATTGGTAATGGTGTCAGTTGGATTAAGAAACCGAATGTTCAATTTGAAAATGGTGAATTAAAAGCGTCGTGTACAGTTGAAGTTGCGATTGCTGCAAGTGCTGAAGGTAAAGTCGAATCAGCAACGATTAAAAACTCGACTTGTGGCGCTGCTGTAAACCGTAAAGTGACTGATGCAGTGAAACGTGCACGTTTATCCAAATATATTGATAATGGTGTGGCAACTCCGACGCGAGTTGATCAACCATTCAACTTTAAACTTAATTAAGATTCCGGCTAACCCATTAGGAGTTCGAATATGAACTTTTCAGTTTATTGGCAACATGCAGATGCAGTCAGCAAAACACTGTATTTCGTGTTACTTGCAATGTCGATTGCGACTTGGACGATCTTCGTTCTTCGTATTATGGGCACACGTCAGCTCAAACAAGTGGCGTATAACCACCTTGCAGATGCACTAAGCAAACTGAAAGCGAAATTTGCTCCTTTGGCTTTTGAACAACGTAAGGCTGTGGCAGAACAAGCATTACTACGTCAAATTTCGGTAGAAAAAGCTAATGCTGAAAAAGGCGTATCTGTATTGGGTACGATTGCTTCAATTGCACCGTTCGTAGGTTTGTTCGGTACAGTATGGGGTATTTTCCATGCCCTTGTAGCAGTGGGTAAAAGCGGTCAAGCGGGTTTAGCGCAAGTGGCAACTCCAGTCGGTGAAGCTTTGATCATGACCGGTCTTGGTTTGGCTGTGGCGATTCCTGCGGTTTTGGCTTATAACATCTGTGTTCGTTTTAACCGTACACTGTCGAATGAATTGCAAGATCAAGCGCATGGTTTATTGATTGATACTATGTTGCAACAAGAATCTGCAGCGAAGAAAGAAGACGTGAAAACTGCACAGCAAAGTTTAGCTGGAGGTCAAGCTTAATGGCTTTTCAATTGGGTGAAGACAACGATGCTGGCATGAATGAGATGAACCTCATTCCGCTCATCGATATTATGTTGGTATTGATGATCATCTTCTTGGTGACTGCGACTGTTGCCAACCCATCAATTCCATTAACCTTGCCACAAACGACTGCAGAAGTGATTGATCTGCCGCCTGAAAGCGTAACCATCAGTATTAACTCAGCGGGTGATATCGCTTGGAATGGTGATATTGTCACGCTCGAAGATTTAGAAAGTCGTCTTAATACAGCTGGTCAGCAAGAACGTAAGCCTGCATTGGTATTAAAAGCCGATAAAGAATCACGTTATGACACAGTTGCGCAAGTGATGTCGCGTGCGAGTGGAGCCGGACTCAGCGATATCGCCTTTGCCAGTGATAACTAAGCATTGAGCAAAGATAACTAAAAAAAGCGACTGAAATGTCGCTTTTTTTATGTCTCTATTTTGAAAAAATGTCGTACAAATAGATCACTCAGATTTGAGTAGGTCTTGAAATTTGCTACGTAATTTCATGAGTTTAGGTGGTATTGAAAAATTACAGTAGCCTTGGTTTGGGTTACGCGCAAAGAAGTTCTGATGATATTCTTCGGCAGGGTAGAAGGTCGGCATTGGACTGAGTTCAGTCACGATATTGATGCCTTCAGCTTTTAATTCTTCAATACGTTGTTCAGCGATTTGCTTTTGTGATTCGTCTTGATAGAAAATCACTGAGCGATACTGTGTACCGACATCATTGCCTTGACGGTTCAGCGTAGTGGGATCGTGGGTTGCGAAAAATACATCCAGCAATTGGCTAAAACTGATTTGGCTGTCATCAAAATTGATCTGAATGACTTCTGCATGTTGGGTATTTCCCTCACAGATTTGCTCATAGCTTGGATGCTGAGTAATTCCCCCTGCATAACCACTGACAACTGTTTGCACGCCCTGAAGTTGTAGAAAAACTGCTTCTACACACCAAAAGCATCCACCACCAAATACCGCTTGTTGCATAGTGAAATCCTATCTTGTTCCCTGATGTTTAATATGGGGTTATAGCTAAAAACTGCAATGTACGTCTGTATATTAATCACAAGTTTATGTGCATTAAATGTCTCTGGCATGACTGAACAGTGAATAAAAAAGTCTGCCGAAGCAGACTTTTAAAATGATTTAACGCGGTTGAACGGCGCTTTCATATTGAATTAATAAATTGCCATGACGGTCTAGTAATTTCAAAGTTTTTCCAAAAACTTGATAATGCGTTACCTTTTCGAGTGCTGCATGGTACTGTCGGTCTAGCCCATTGTTATTGAGACAAGCCATCTGTGTCGCTGCAATCGGGCCAAACGTTATGGTGTCTTTGCCAGCATTATAGCCGCCCATTATACGATTACAGCCGTCTGCACCTGAGACACGTTTTGAAGCCGCATCGAATTGAATGCTTGGAATATTATGCGCATTGGGTGATGTTTTAATTGGGGTGTTACCAATTTGAGTGGCAATCCAAGTACGGTTTTGTAATAGGTTTAAATTTTCAGTTATGGTGTTGTCTTGTGCAGGCATTGTTTCACAGCCTGTCACCACTAAAGTTGAAACCAAAGTTGCAGCAACAAATATTTGTTTTAGCATCGGAATTTCCCCGTGGAGGCATTTCAACTATCTAAGCAAATATCGCACAGATAAGCTAGCCATATTTGTATCAATATTTAAGAATTACAATTGATTGGCGCTTGGATTAGACTGTGAATGCGGCAAACCTTGTCGGATTAACTTCGAATATTGTTCACTGCTCAGTTGCTTAATTTGAGAGACGCGGGGGTTAACATGGGCTTTTTGATACCATGTTTTCATATCCCAATTTTGGTCTATGGCATGGAGGTCGTGCAAATAATTCGGCAAATAACCGGATGCAAATAAGCGGTAATCGGTTGGAAGTTGATGTTTGGAAACCGCTTGAATCATGTCAAACACCAGTGTTGTACAATTACTAGTGAGTGTGTTGTACCATTTGGGTTGAGTCTGCAGTTCATCGGCTTTATGTAGATATTCAATAAACAGCGCCTGCATTTCAGATTTTGGCATGTTTACGGGGAAGAAATAGACCTGTTCTCCGCGTGTATTGCTGCGGGTATAGATAATATCTTTTTCATCTGATGCAATGAGGCTCAGTTCATATTTACGGAAAAAACCACCAATCGCAGAGAATTCTTCATTTTTCTCTTTGCGAATTTCAATCGAAAACGTCAGCGGTGGTCGGTCAGCAAAATCAAAAGTGACCAGTGTATGGGCAATTTGCGGCCCCATCCAATACGAGGTAATGATGTTGACGCCATTGATTTGACTCAGGTCATATTGGCGAGTTTCCCAACGCGGGGTAAAGCTACCATCGGTATGCCAGTCGAAATTACGCACATTGTGTAAGGTGACGAGATTACCTTGCTTTTCATAATGTAGAATTTCAGCTACTTCAGGATTCCATTCACGATCTTGACGCGCTTCCATGCCAAAATACCAAAATAGACCACAGATAAAGCCCACAATATAAATCAAGACATCTTTACGACGGCTAAAAAAGTGTTGGGTAATATAGATGCCTAAAATGCTCAGGGCAAAAGCAATCCAGATTCCAATGATAATGCGGCTGCCTAACCAGCCTGCCGGTTGCTGTATCCACAAGGCGGCACAGAGCCAAATCGAAGAACAGAGGACAAACACACTAAATAGAGCATGAAGAATACTTCGCCCTATTTTTTTGAACATTGCTTGTTGGTCACTCTGTTGCATATTTTTCTTTTAGCTTAAGATTTTTCTTTATTTTCGGTAAGTTGCGAACTCAAAAGCAATCCCAGTTTTGTCGTCGATATGTTGTTCTGACGCCACTTTTTGAAAGTCCGCAGGAATTTCAGGATAATGCGCATCACCTTGAACATCCAGTTCAACATGCGTGAGTTCTAAACGGTCTGCGATGCCGATGGTTTGCTTAAAAATTTCACCACCACCAATAATAAACAAACTCGTTGGTTTTTCGGAACTTGCGACATCAGCAACTGCTTGCGTTAACGCCTCATCGATACTATATGCGACTTTAGTACCTTCAAATGACCAAGTGTTATCTCGTGTAATGACCCAATTGACACGTTTTGGTAGGGTACGTCCCATAGACTCTAAGGTTTTGCGTCCCATGACCACCACACCGCCTTGGGTGATGGCTTTAAAGTGCTGTAAATCGGCAGAAATATGCCACGGCAAATCATTACCTTTACCAATGCAGCGCTGCTGATCCATAGCGACAACGTGCACGATTTCTAAATTTTGAAATGCCATAGTTTGAACTCAAATAGCCGAATTATTTGTCGTCTATTAGAATGCAAAATCCCGCTTGAGGTAAAGCGGGATTTTGCTTTTCACTTGGGATTTCTGAAATTAAACCGCAACAGGGGCTTTAATCGCAGGATGTGATTCATAACCTACGATTTCAATATCTTCAAATTTAAAATCGAAAAGATCGGTAATTTCAGGATTGAGTTTTAATTGGCACAGACCCATTGGTTCACGTGTCAATTGCAACTGCGCTTGTTCGAAATGGTTGGCATATAAATGTGTATCCCCACCGGTCCAAACGAAGTCGCCTACACCTAGACCACAAACTTGCGCAATCATGTGTGTTAACAGGGCATAGCTGGCAATGTTAAACGGCACACCCAAAAAAACGTCAGCACTGCGTTGATATAATTGGCAGGATAATTTTCCGTTTTGGACAAAAAATTGGAACAAGGTATGGCATGGTGGCAATGCAACATTACCTGCCTCATTTGGGTTCCAACCCGACACGATTAGACGACGAGAGTTAGGATTGGTTTTGATTTCATTGACCAACCATTTAATTTGGTCAAAACCATCTTG
Organism: Acinetobacter sp. YH01010; assembly: GCF_013420775.1. Taxonomy (NCBI): domain Bacteria; kingdom Pseudomonadati; phylum Pseudomonadota; class Gammaproteobacteria; order Moraxellales; family Moraxellaceae; genus Acinetobacter; species Acinetobacter sp. YH01010. The sequence goes on from NZ_VOYF01000004.1 coordinate 93,200, forward strand.
TTCATATAGGCCATCGGCTTTTTTGGTTGCACCGAAATTACGCCATTGATGACCGTAAACAGGACCTAATTCGCCAGCAGGACGACCAAAACGCGCAGTTTGTTCTGCTGTAGACCATTCATCCCAAATCGAGACTTTGTTGTCTTGCAAATATTGAACATTGGTATCGCCTTTAAGGAACCACAACAGTTCAATCACGATAGAGCGGAAATGAACTTTCTTGGTGGTGAGTAAAGGGAAACCTTGAGAAAGATCGAAGCGCATTTGATGACCAAATACAGAACGTGTTCCCGTACCCGTACGGTCGCCCTTGTCGCCGCCGTTGTCGAGAATGTGTTGTAAAAGGTCTAAATACTGGCGCATGTCTCTCTCATAATTTGCTAAATTTCTTGTGGCACATATTAGCTTGTTTTGCGTGTGGAAGGAACTGTGATGGGCGCTTGAATATAGTCAGGTTTAAAAAATCCAAAACATACGGTGTTTATTGGGTGATGACCAAATTTTGCAGGCAACAAGCGCTGAGTTGTCTGGGCTGAAGACGCCTATTTATAACAATTACATCAAGTGTTAACGAGACAATATGTCTGTTAAATCAAGAATGAAATTAGAAAACTTAAGCTCTATTGTTTATATATTGAGCGATGTTACATTCGCAGCGTTGAAAAAAATACAGATAAGTTTGATTAAAAAAATACACGTGATTTTTCTCATTTTAAAGAGGTGGTTTTGGGCTGCTATTTTTGATTAAGAGTTTGATATCAAAAATAAATCCAATTGAATTAAAAATAGACGATCGTATTTAAATGTGAAGATTTGTTTAAGAAATCTTACATTTTTTACATGAAAAAACATAATTTACGCGGTACTATCACCCTCGTTAAAATTTTTGAATGCCTAAATACAGGCGGGAGTGTGGGTTAAAGAATGGCTTATGATCACAATGTAAACTTGAGTGAAGTGCATGCTCCAGTTCAGGCAAATATCATAATTCGTTCTCAGGCGAGTAAAAATACGGGCAAGTCCAATACCACTCAAAAAGCAGCGACTAAAAATGTGGTATCCCGCAATGGTCAGCGTATCGATATCGATCGTTTGACTGGATTTTTACAAGGCATTACCCGCCAAAGAAGTACTCAGAAATGTGCCCGCAGTGTTCGTTTAGCACTTGAGTCCGCAGGGGCACGTTTTAACGGTCACCCCGTTGCCGCAGCAGATTGGGGCAGCACATTACAAAAAATTGGTTATCAAAAAATTAATTTAGCGTTTGATCGACCAAAGAAAGGCGATATTTATATTATCGACCGCAATCAAAGTAGCCGTTATGGTCATATCGCAGCATATTCAGGTAAGGATTGGGTGTCTGATTATCGTCAAGCGGGTTATGCGGTCTATCGAACTCCAAATGTGAAATACAGCTATTACCGCTTAGCGGATTAACAGCCCATGGCTGCAAAAAGGTTAGTCTTCAAACCTTTTTGCACGCTGACTGTAGATCGAGACGATAAATAATCCAATTGCCGCAAAGCCCATACATTGCAGCGCTAAAATCCAGCGTTGCTCATTGGGTAGAAAATAAATTAAGCACACTAAACATAAAATTGGCAAACTAGCCAAACCCCATTTTAATGACGGAGACAGTGTTTTTAGTTTGTCTTGTCTGAGCTTATAAAGCAGATCAATCATCAAACCAATGGCTAAACTTATGCCCGCAAAGCGGGGATCAAGTTGTTTTTGTTCAGCGCATAGAAAAATAAGCACACAGGTACTGATACAAATGAAGAGCTTGATTTGTCGGTTACAGCGCTCAGAGTACCAAAACGTCAGCATTTAAACTTTACCTTGGGGTGAAGTTTTCTCGTTTTTATTCAGTAGAGAAATCGGGGAGAGCAGGCAGATCGCCAAAGCCATAAAGCCAATGCCTTGAGCACCCGGAATCAAAATTTCACCCTTATTCATGTTGATAAAAACCAATGCTAACAGCAGTGCAATCGGTATCCAGGTCAATAAACGATAGAGCAAACCTGTTGGGTTTTTTGCTGCAAAATGAATCTTGCAATAACGACAAATCAGGAAAATGACGCCTGTACCCATGAACATTAGAATGGCTTGAAGTGTTAGGGGTTCCATCCAATACAGAACACTGGTCAGTACGACCATCGCAATAAAAAACAAGATTTTTTTAAGTACAGAAACGCTGGGGTTAAACCAAAATTCAAGCATGGATCGATAGTTTAAAAATAAGCTGAATAAACTTTAGCACAGATCAGTTGTCTAATTCAGTCACTTCATGTGCAGTAAATACGTATGAAGGGATAAATTTCAGCGCATAAAAAAGCGAGGCTTAGACCTCGCTTGCTTAAAGACAATTATAAAATATTAATGATTTTTTTGTGGACCCCAGTCATAGATTTTTTTCTGGTAGGCATACCACATCATCCATAGTCCAATCAGAATCATCGGAACTGTCAGGAACTGACCTTTACTCATCCATCCGATGAACAGTTGACCATTGTCCGGCTCACGGAAGAATTCAACGGTGAAGCGTGCGATTCCATATCCGATGAGGAACAAGGCTGAAACGGCATAACGTGGACGAGGTTTTGAACTAAACCACCACAGCACGATAAACAGAATTAAACCTTCACAGAGGGCTTGATAGAGTTGCGACGGATGGCGCACCAACTGAAGTGGATCGGTCGGGAAGATCATGCCGAAAGCAAAATTAGGATCGGTCACTGCACGACCATACAGTTCGCCACCAATAAAGTTACCAATACGACCAAACATCAAGCCTGTCGGAACGCAGGGTGCAATAAAGTCGAGGGTCTGGAACCAGGTCATTTTATATTTCTTGCACCACAGTAACATGGCAATCATGACCCCAAGGAAACCGCCATGGAAGCTCATGCCACCTGTCCAAACTTGGAATAGCCACAGTGGGTTGGCAAGGAATTGATCGAAACCATAAAAGAAGACGTAGCCAAAGCGTCCACCAATCACGACACCCAATGCACCGTAGAAAATCAGGTCAGAGACCATTTCTGCGTTCCAGCCGTCACGTTGTTTTGCACGGTAGGTTGCCAAGCCCCATGCAAATAAAAAGGCCAATAAATACATCAGACCATACCAGTGAACTTGTAGTGGCCCCAGTGATATCGCCACAGGGTCGATATTTGGATATGTCAGCATTGCTGTTCCTTGTCATTATGTTTTGCACAGATTTTAGCTGAATGCGCTGAAAAATGTTGTACATTCAATGTGTAAAGATATTGAGAGTTGAATATGTGCATTGTGGCTTTTGCTTGGCAGGTCTTGGATGACATGCCACTCTGCCTGATTTCGAATCGTGATGAGTTTTATCATCGACCGACGGCAGGCCTAAAGCAATGGGTAGATAGTCCGATTATTGCAGGGCAGGACTTACAGTCTGGTGGAACATGGATGGGGATAACCGCTCAAGGGCGTTGGGCGATTGTGACCAATTTTCGTGATGGCCGTGATCAGACCACATATCCCACTTCACGCGGCGCTTTGATTCAGCAATTTTTAGAATCAGAGCAAACACCCATTCGTTTTGCGCAAGCACTTGAACAAGTCCAATGTAATTATGCCGGCTTTAATTTATTCGTTGGCGACGCCACTCAAGCCGTTTATATGAGTAATCGCGGTGAAGCGCCACAAGTCTTAGCTAAAGGGGTGTATGTCACATCTAATGGTTTAATGACTGAACATTGGGAAAAGACCCGACATTTACGTAAACGGTTCACTCAAGAATTTTTGCCGATGCTACAAAGCCAGCAACCACAGGCGGACATAGACGCTGCTGCGTGGGATATTTTGGAAGATGAGCGAAAAATCATTCCAGCGCTGTTACCCAATACTGGGATTCAGACAGAAATGGAACATTTGCTGTCTTCAACCTTTATTCAAAGTCCGGTGTATGGCACACGTTGTTCAAATTTATTGTGTATGCGGGATTCACAGTGGCATTGGCAGGAAAAACAGCAGCAGGGTGAGCAACAAGGACAGATCACACAGATAGAAGTGCATTTAAAGCAATAAAAAAAGCCGACGATTCGTCGGCTTATTTTTTAGAGTTTTTTTATGCGGTTTTTTGCGTTGGCTGAGCTTGTTCTACCGCTTCGCCAGCTATCACACCACCATCTTTACGGGTGATGACAACGGTTGCAGAACGTGGGCGTGAGGTCGCTGCAGCATTGGTTTGTGATGCAGGCCAGTGGCTGGTCGGTTCAGCATAGGATGCTGAATCTTCGCCGGGATGTTGCACATTGATAAAAATCGCTTTGTAGTCAGGTGTCATCGTCACACCTGTGATTTCACACTCTTTAGGCCCAGTCAGGAAGCGACGTAAGTTTTCATCATTCAGTTTTGCACCCACAATGGTTTCTTGACCCGATGATGTCGTGGCTTTTGTGCCATCACCAACTTGACCTGGTAGCGCAGCAAGCATCATACAGTTGGTGGTATCGGTATAAGCACCGTCATCGGTTTGAATCCATAACACACCACGTGGGTCGAACCACATCCCATCGGGTGAAGACAAGTCGTTGTTGTCATTGAGACCTGATAAGTTAATGTTGCTCGCCATTTTTGCTTCAGCACCAAACAGGTAAATATCCCAAGTAAAGCTGAGTGCTGTGGTTGTATCACCATCTTCACGGAAACGGATAATATGACCGTTGACGTTGCCTTTACCACCTTCAGGGTCAGTGTAGTTACGTGGGTTGGCAGCATCTAGTGCATGCGTCGTACCACGGTTCGAGTTATTGGTGAGGGTCACATAGACTTCACCATTGTCTGGATGCACAGCGACCCATTCAGGACGGTCCATTTTGGTGGCACCGACAGCATCTGCAGCAAGACGTGCGAAGGTCAGAACATCTGCTTGTGAACTAAACGGATACACGCTGTTGCTTTGGTTTAAACCATTGACGTTATAGCTCAATTCAATCCATTGACCTTTGCCGTCATTGTTAAATTTGGCAACGTATAACTTACCGTTGTTCATGTATTTGTCACCTGCAGCATAGCCACCGTTGACATCTTTTTTATTCCATTTTTGGTCGGATACAAATTTATAGATGTATTCGCCGCGTGAGTCATCACCCATATAAAACGCAAGGTTATCATCTTCACGTAAGCGACTTGCACGGCAGTCTTCATGTGCAAAGCGACCCAGTGCAGTACGTTTTACGGGGTTTTCACGGCGGTCAAATGGATCAATTTCGACAATCCAACCAAAGGTGTTTGGACCATTACGATAATCTTCTGCTGCCTGAGTACCGGTAACATTCGCTGACCAACGGTCATATAAATCTTGAGACTCATTACTTCCAATCGCTGTTTCCCAACCATAGCGTGAGTTTGCACCCGCTTTTAGGCCATAACGGTTGAGTGCCACAATTTCAGCAGGACTACGTTTGGCATCATCTTCTTTTGCACGAGCGAAGTAACCAATGAAGTTTTCTTCTGTCGTCAGGTAAGTGCCCCAAGGGGTATAACCATTACCACAGTTGTTGTGTGTACCACGGGTTTGCTGGCTATTGGTTGAAAATTTCGTACTAACTAAGCTTGAGCCTGCAACAGGGCCTTTAAAGTCCATTACGGTCGATGCTGTGATACGACGGTTGAAAGGTGAGTTTTGTACCAGTTTGACAGCTTGAGTCTTACTGTCTTTTTCAATTTGAATGATAGAAACACCGTGTGCATTGACTTCACGGATGACTTCATCTTCAGGGCGACGACCTTCTACTTTGGTTGGGCCTTGCGGGTGCAAGAAGGTCGGATTGATGTATTCATGGTTCATCACCAACAAACCTTGGTCAGACTGCTTGGCATCATAACGTCCAGAGGTGGTATTTAAACCAAAGAAGCTCATACCGTCATGGCAGTCACCAGAGCGGAATTGGAAGCTCGGGCCAGAAGGAACATTGTTATCATCCCACGCTGGGTATGCAGGGTTAATCGAGTCACCCATCGCATATAGCACATGCGCTTGATAGCCTTCAGGAACGGTCACGATATCGTCTAAATTCTTTTTCACTGGTGTGAAATTGAATTTAGTCGGTTTTTGATTTGGATCGGTAACTGGTGGTTTGGTATTGCTATTTGAATCTGAGTCATTGTCATCATTACACCCCGTTAATGAAGATGCCAATGCAAGTGCGACTGCACCACTCGCAGTCTTGGTAATCAAGCTACGACGGCTGATGCGTTGTTCTAAAATGTCACGAAAATGAAGGTTATCCGAAGTGTTGTTATCAAGTTCTTGATCTTCGTTATATGGCATGTTTGTCATGAATTTAAATCCTGGCAAAGGTGTGCTGGGTAAAAGTTGATCACATAAAACTATCGATAAAATATGACAGTGCTTTGAAGCTAATGTTGCAAACTGATGAAATAGGTGTTTAGATTTCGCTGCTTGAAAATTGCAAAACATTAAATGGGCGCATAAAAAAAGAGGCTATCTCAGCCTCTTAGGTGTAAAACTCACCAAAATTGTCGAAACATATGTCTATTTAAGTTGCAGATGTACGTCGTTTTTCAATCAGCTTGCCAAAAAATAAACCTAGTTCAAACAGCATCCACATGGGTATGGCCAACATGATCATCGAAAGTGCATCGGGTGGCGTGGCAAACATGGCGACAAAAAAACAGCCAACGATAATAAAACGACGCTTCTCCACCAAGGTTTGAGTAGACACCACCCCGATCAAAATCAAAATTAATGTGATGATCGGAATTTCAAAGGTCAATCCAAACACCAAAAAAAGCTTTAAGCAAAAACTTAAATAACTATTGATGTCCGTCATCGGGGCGACCGTTTCAGGCGAAACACTCATAAAAAAATGTAGGATGGACGGCAGGGCAACCCAATAGGCAAAGGCAATACCGACATAGAAGAGGACGATGCTGCCGAATAATAAGGGCATCGCTAAATACCGCTCTTTTTCATACAGTGCAGGTTTGATGAAGGCCCAAAGTTGATAAATCACGAAGGGCATCGCGAGCATTAGCGCGACAAAGAAATTCAGCTTAAACGGCGCCATAAACGTGGCGGTCACATCCGTTGCGATCATGGATGAGGTCATCGGCAACTGCGCACGCAGAGGCTCTGACATCAATTGATAGCTTTGATTGGCAAAGGGCAATAAACAAAAGAACAGAATCAAAATGAGTCCTGTAATTTTGATCAAATGCCGACGCAAAATCACCAAATGTTTGGTGATTGGCATTTCTTCCAAATCAGGCACAGTGTTCTGTGAATTATTCAGTGAAAGATCTGTCATACGGCCACCTGATATTCTGCTAATGCATCGGTCGAACTTAATGTAGGAGCTTGGTCTGTTTTAATCTCGTGCTTTTTTTTCATTTGGGGTGTAGCCACGGCAAAGATCGTGCTCTGACCACGTTCGATGTACTGATAACGTGGGGATAAATTTTTATTGTCAGGTAGGACGGCTTCTTGTTGTTTTTGCGCAGTCTGTTCTATGGGGTGTTGCGTTTGTTGCAATTCATTCATCTGCGCCTGCATACGCGCTTCGAGCTGTTGAATACGTTGCATTTCTTTTTGCATTTCTTCACGAAGTTCGGACATGCGAAGTTCACGGTCAATATCTGTTTGCACGTTACTGATCAGTCGTTTAACTTTCCCGTACCATTTACCTGCAAAGCGGATACCTTCAGGCAGTTTTTCTGGGCCGAGTACGATCAGCGCAATAATGCTGAACACCAGTAATTCGCTAATACCAATATTAAGCATTATGACAACTCCTTAGCTTTGAACTGAGGAGTTGGTTTTATTTTGAGCTTCATGCTCTAGCGTGCGAGGCTCATTAAGCTGCGTATTTGCTGCGTCTTCATCACGCATCGATTTTTTGAAATCTTTGACCGCGCCGCCGACATCTTTACCCAAGTTTTTTAGCTTAGAGGTACCAAAGAGTAAAATCACCACAATTGCAAAAATCAGTACATGCCAAATCGATAGTCCAGCCATCTTGTTATCCTCTTGTTGGTTTGCACAACATTTCAGCAGTTGTAGATGACAGTGAAGTGACCAAGATGTTGCAGTTTAAAGACAACCGCGAAGCTTATGTTCAGTGTTACTATGCATGGATTGAGCAGTGAGGGTGGTGTAGTGGCGTTTCTTCTTCCGATATTGGGTTTTTTAAGTGGCCTCGGATTGGCATCATTATCAGGAACCGCATCGCTCAAATCGATTTTTTCTAGCTTACTTGCACGCTGTTTTATTCCAGCCGTAATCATCTACAACATGGTGTTCTATCAAGCAGGCAGTTTAGCGCTGATGCTCTTTAGCTTTAGTGTTGCCGTGCTGATGTTTTATTTATTTCGCTGGCTGTTAAAAGATAGTTTACGTGCCTTGTGTGTCAGTTATTTGAACTTGGCTTGGCTGGGTTTTCCTTTTGCATTAGCATTGTTCGGCCCTGAAATTAGTGCAGCGATGGTGGCTTTGTATGTCGGTGGTTCTATCTTTGGCAATATGTGGGCTGTTACAGCCGTCAGTTCAGCCCAACTACCATGGTCGAGCGTGATTCAAAAAGTGGCGATGTCACCGCCTGTATTTGCCTTGATGATTGCAGGTGTCTGTCGAATAGTTGGATTACAACATTTAGAAGAACATCAGATCTTAGATTGGCTGTATCAGGCTGCAAAAATTGGAATGAGTTTCACAGGAATGTGTGTCTTAGGCATGTGGCTGCGCCAAACTAAGGTACAGTGGCGTGATCTGATTAACAGTAGTCGTATTTATGCGATGAAACTCACCGTTGGCGCGGTGATCTGTAGTTTGAGTTATGCCTTTCTACCGATTCCTCAGATCGAGAAATATATTGGGGTGATGTTCATGCTGTTCTGCTTACCCCCTGCAGCCAATATTGTGGCTTTAGAAACACATTATCAAGGAACAGGCACTTCGGCACGTTATATTGCTTCAGGCACGATTATGAGCTGCATCGTCGTCAGTTTTTATGGGTTAATTTTGCATCTTTTTTCGCTTTAAAATGAAAAGTTAATTATAAATGCCCAAAACAGTGATTACTTGAGCTGTTTTCGAATCTGCCAATCTCGCACGAGGGCATATATCATCGCGATACCTATCAGGCCTGGAAATCCAACCTGACCTTGCGACAGATTAAGCATGATCGACAGTACGATCAACACTGCAAAAATAACGTAAGTGGTACGAAAGCCTGAGGTGAGCGGGTAGGTTAGTTGCGCATGGCAATGAGGGCAGCTTAGTTTTTGAAAACCAAGAAATGAGCGTGTTGGGATTTCAGTTGAAGTATGATGGCAAGCGTTGCATATGATCTGTATCGGTTGAAGTGCCATAATTATTCTATTTTTATTCAGGGATTGGAGTTAATCTTTGGCATTAAGATTAACTCCAATTCGAATTATTTCAAACTTGCTTTAAATAATTTCATCGCCTGACCACGATGGCTGATTTTATTTTTTTCTTCTTTTGATAATTCAGCGCTAGAAACGTTTAGTTCAGGCAGCCAAAACAGTGGGTCATAGCCAAAGCCATTTTCACCACGTGCTGCTTCCATCACTTCACCGCGCCAAATCCCTTGGAAAATTTGTGGGAGTGGGTCTTCTGCATGTTGGACCAAAGCCAAGACACATACAAACATCCCTTCGATGGCTTCACCCTCTTTACGGAGTGGTTTGAGGTCAGCAAGCAACTTGGCATTGTTAGCGGCATCATTGCCATGTTCACCTGCATAGCGCGCAGAGTAAATCCCTGGTGCGCCACCGAGTACAGGAACGCAAATGCCAGAATCATCTGCAATGGCTGGCTTGCCTGAAATTTTCGATGCGTGACGCGCTTTGATAATGGCATTTTCAACAAAGCTTAGGCCGTCTTCGATGGCATCTTCAATGTTCAACTGACCTTGTGGAATCACTTCAACAGGAAGATTAAGCTCGGCAAACATTTTTTCAAATTCTGCAATTTTGCCTTTGTTATTACTTGCAAGCACCAAAGTGCCTTGAGATAACCAATCAGTTGAAGCCATGTGAATATTCACCATAAAACAAGATTTGAGGCTATTTTAACAAGATGCTGTGGTTGACAGGCAATAAAAAAGCACCCGAAGGTGCTTTTTAAGATTCAAAAAACTTATTGCGCTTGAATCCATTTGTCTGCACGGTCACGTGCTTGACGAATTTGGTCTTGGCTTAAGTTGGCTGCCAAAGCGGTTTTCTTACCTTCAGACAAGCTAATCACTTTGTTGTCGAGCATGCCATCACGAGTAGAAAGCTCATACCATTGGTATGCACCCATGTAGTTTTTCTTTTGCTCTTCCATCATGGCTAAGTTAAAGCTTGCGCGGTTATCACCACGGCTGGCTGCTTTTTCGAAATATTGACGAGCAAGCGCTTCATCTTTTTTAGTCCCAATGCCATCAGCGAGCATACGACCTACATTAAGCTGTGCTGCAGATAAACCTTGATCAGCAGCAGCCTTATACCATGCAAAAGCTTGACGTTCATCTTTGGCAACGTCTTTACCTTGTTGATATTTAGTGCCTAAGTAAAACTGAGCACCGGGCTGACCTGCTTTAGCAGCTTTACTTAAGCTGTGAATATCCATAATTGAATATTGAGCAGCTTGGCTAGAAACTGAAGATGATGGAGCAACATAATCCGCATGGGCTTGTATGCTAAAAAGTCCAATCAGTAGCGTCGTGCTTAATAATAATTTTTTCATAGAGCGCTCACTCGATAAATTGCGACTTCACCAAATAGATTTGGGAGACGTTTACTGAGTAAACTGTCTTGTTGATCCCCATTCACGGCAAGTCGGTTAATAATCCGGATGTTATTTTCAGCACACAGCGCTTCAAAATCACGGAAAGTACATAAATGAATATTGGGCGTGTTATACCACATATAGGGTAACGCGTCTGAAACGGGCATCATTCCTTTTAATGCAAGGAAAGAACGGGTCTTCCAATGTGCAAAGTTTGGAAAGGTAATAATAGCCTGTTTCCCCACACGCACCATGTCTCTTAAGAGAACATCTGGTGCATCTACAGCTTGCAAGGCTTGTGCCATAACCACATAGTCAAAAGACTGGTCGGCAAAGCGACTTAAACCTAAGTTCAAGTCCTGTTGGATGATATTTAACCCGCGACTGACTGCAATTGCAATCTTTTCTTGATCAATTTCTAAGCCATATGCACGAATATTGTGCTTTTTGCTCATATGTGCAAGCAGTTCACCGTCACCACACCCTAAATCGAGCACGCTTGAATTTGGTTTAATCCAACGTTCAGCCAGTTGATGATCAATACGCATTAGTTGGTCTCCTTCGGTGTTTCTTGCAGGTGTTTTACACCACCAAGGAATGCACGTAAGCTTTTCACATATAACGGAATCGGGAACAAGAAAGAGTCATGACCTTGTTCAGCATCAATATCGACATAGCTCACAGGCTTATGATTGCTAATTAATGCATCTACAATTTCTTGCGAACGAGCAGGGGCAAAACGCCAGTCCGTTGTAAACGAAACAACTAAAAATTGACACTTGGTTTTAGACATCGCGGTTTTTAATGATTGCTCATATTCACGTGATGGATCGAAATAATCTAAAGCCTTGGTCATGATCAAATAGGTATTGGCATCAAAGTTACGGCTAAATTGCTCACCTTGATAACGCAAATAACTTTCGACTTGGAATTCGACGTCAAAGCCATACATAAATTTACCTGACTTTAAGTCACGGCCAAATTTTTGTTTCATGGCTTCTTCAGAGAGGTAAGTGATATGACCGACCATACGGGCCAAGATCAAACCTCGCTTAGGATAACTATCATTTTCTAAATAGCGACCATCATGGAAATCAGGGTCAGACAAAATCGACTGACGCGCCACTTCGTTAAAGGCAATGTTTTGCGCAGACAGTTTTGGTGTACTGGCAATAATCACGCACTTTTGTAAACGATCTGGATAGTCCACAGACCATTGTAGAGCTTGCATACCGCCTAAAGAGCCGCCAATCACCGCATACCACTGCTGAATTTCTAAACGATCAGACAACATGGCTTGGGTTTTGACCCAGTCACGGACAGTCACTAATGGGAAATCAGGACCATAAGGGCGATTGTCATTTTCAGGATTTGGAGAGGTCGGTCCAGTAGAACCGCTACAGCCGCCAATATTATTTAATGCTACGACAAAGAATTTTGACGTATCAATGGCTTTGCCTGGTCCAATACATGCGTCCCACCAACCCGGTTTACGGTCATCTTCATGATGATAACCTGCAGCATGGTGATGGCCTGACAGTGCATGACAAATCAAAATTGCATTAGATTTGTCTGCATTCAGTTCGCCATAAGTTTCAACCATGAGCTCAAAACGTGGGAGTATGCGATCGCATTCGAGCTCTAACGGCTCTTCAAAAATAAACTTTTGTGGGGTAACTAAGCCCACTGAGTCAGCTGGAAAAGACACAGGAATAATTCGCCTTAAATCTTTAGTATGAATAATAAAAGGATACCACTTGAGGGTATCCTTCTAAAGTCATTTTATTGCTATTTGATATTTATAGCATTGAATTAGACTGCAGCAGCAATCACTTGTTCAGTACTTAAAACACCTTGTTCAATTAAACGGTTAGTGCTGGCAATAATCGCTTCGATGGATGCAGTCACGATGTTGTCATGTACACCTGCGCCGAATGCAGACTTACCTGTACCTTTCACTTGAAGTTCAATTAAAGCTAATGCTTTGGCATGCGCACCAGAACTGATACTACGTTCTTCATAGTTCAAGACATCAATCGGCAACTGCAATGCATTTAAGATAGCAGAAATTGGGCCGTTGCCTTCACCACGTAATTGCTGGATCTCACCGTTCACTTCGACATCAAGCTCAATGACTTGTTTGCCATTTTCATCATGTAAGCGGTAGTTTTTCGCCGCATAATGCGTATCTTTGGCAGCCACATAAGTGTCTTTAAACAATGACCAGATCGCTTGCGCAGAAATCTCAGTACCGTCTTCATCTGTTTTTTGCTGTACGATTTGCGAGAACTCAATTTGAATACGACGAGGCAACACCACGTTGTAATTTGATTCTAACAAGTACGCAATACCGCCTTTACCAGACTGTGAGTTGACACGAATCACGGCATCATAGTCGCGGCCCAAGTCTTTCGGGTCGATTGGCAAATAAGGCATATCCCACATTTCTTCGTTCTTTTGGAACTCGAAACCTTTTTTAATGGCATCTTGGTGTGAGCCAGAGAACGCGGTGAAGACCAAATCACCAGCATACGGATGACGAGGGTGTACCGGCAAGCCTGTGCATTCTTCAATGATTGAAATGATTTCGTTAATGTTTGAGAAATCTAAGTTTGGTGCAACACCTTGGGTATACATGTTCAATGCAATCGCTGCAACGTCCACGTTACCTGTACGTTCACCGTTACCAAACACACAACCTTCGACACGGTCAGCACCAGCCATAATCGCCAACTCAGAAGCGGCAATACCACAGCCACGGTCGTTATGACAGTGTACAGAAATAATCACACCGTCACGGCGTTGAATGTTGCGGTGCATCCATTCCACTTGGTCTGCATAGACGTTCGGACCTGAAACTTCAACCGTTGCAGGCAAGTTTAAAATCACTTTGTTCTCTGGAGATGCTTCCCAAATTTCAGTGACCGCATCACAGACATCTTTAGCAACTTCTAATTCTGTTGCAGTAAAACACTCTGGACTGTATTGGAATACAAATTCAGTTTCAGGCTGTTTTGCAGCGTATTCTTTGACTTTCGTTGCGGCGTTAATTGCTAATTGTTTTGCACCAGCAACATCAACATTCAACACTTTATTGCGGAAAGTTGGAGAGTTTGAGTTGTAGATATGCACGATGGCACGTTTCGCACCTTGTAATGATTCAAATGTACGTTGAATCAAATGATCACGTGCTTGAACCAAAACTTCGATGTACACATCATCAGGAATATGACCGCCTTCGATCAACAAACGCGTGAAATCAAAGTCGATTTGTGATGCAGAAGGGAAGCCGATTTCAATGTGTTTGAAACCAATTTTCACAAGCATTTGGAACATTTTGAACTTTTGTTCAATGTTCATTGGCTCGAAGATCGCTTGGTTACCGTCACGAAGGTCGGTACTCATCCAGATCGGCGCTTTATTGATTTCGTTATTTGGCCATTGACGGTCTGGTAAGTCTACACGTTGGTACATGCGACGGTATTTTTTGCTTGGATCTGCCAACATCATGTGAAAACTCCTTATAGCACCGTGGATAAATGTCGTGGATAAACGGCAAGGTACTACTTATATAGATTGTGTCTATTCTAGCAATTTACAAGTTTAATATCGGAGTCTTTAGTCGAAAGTCGAAATAAATCTGTAAAGATTCACATGACTTAGCTTTACCGTAAGCTCGTAAATGTATAACTAAATATTAGTCCATATATTCCGGAAATAATTTCCTATTTTTGCGTCAAGATGCCATTACTGGAAAATATTTTTCTATAAAATTAGCTTTTTTGAAAAATATAATCTTTATTGATCTCATCGACGGTGGCTGTTCCCATCAATGCCATCGTAATCTCAAATTCTTCTTTCAATATTTTGAGTACATGGGCAACGCCTAAAGCCCCCGCAGTCGCTAAACCATAAATGCAAGGACGTCCAACTAATACGGCAGATGCACCCAAGGCTATCGCTTTAAACACATCTGAACCTCGACGAATACCACCATCATATAAAACTGGGAAATCCTGAGGCACAACTTTTTTAATCAGTTCTAAGGCGATGAGTGGGGGAATGCAACCATCCAGTACTCGACCACCATGATTCGACACAATAATGCCCTGTACGCCGTGTTGCAGGGCAAGTTCAGCATCATGTGGACTAACAATGCCCTTTAAAATAATCGGTAATGAGGTGTTTTGACTGAGCCAAAGGATATCCGCCCATGTCGGCGCGATTTTCATCAGACCTTGAAATAATGGGTGTTCATTTTGCTTGCTTTGAGGTTGTTGAATAAAATGATGAGGCTGCGGTTCATACTTAGGAAGTTCAAAAAACGCATGTCTCTCTCGGTCACGAATTCCTGAATGTGGAGAATCAACGGTCACCACAATCGCTTTAAAACCATGTGCTTCTGCCATTTTGACCAGTGATAATGACTTTTCGCGCTCACCTTGCCAATACAATTGGAACCATTTGAATGGATTGCCCTGCTTTAACTCACGCATATCTGTATTGGTAAACGTACTGAGGATCATATTGCTGCCAAGGACTTCGGCGGCGAGGGCTGTTGCAGCTTCAGCATCAGGATGAAATTGTTGTTGATGTCCGATCGGGGCAACAAAAATAGGGTGCGGGAAACGTTGCCCTAAGATTTCGATTTGGGTATGACCTTGGGTCAGATCTCTGAGCATACGTGGTAGAAGTTGTATCTGTTCAAACTGAGACAAATTGCCACGTACACTGTGTTCATCCATAGAACCACCTTGTAGGTATTGCCACACCATGTGTGACAGGTGCAGTTCAGCCTGTTTTTCGTAATCGGCAATGGTTTGTAAATGAGCAGGAATCTGAGTCAGTGGTTGCAATGGAGAATGTTGACTCATAGAACTGCCCATTGACGTAAAAGATTATGGTAGTGATTCGTCAGTTGTAATATTTCTTTGCTATCGCCTAAATTTTGTCGTAATTGCATAATGGTCTGATCTAAATTAAAAAGCATGCTTCTTTGCCAATCATCTTTGACCATGCTTTGTACCCAAGTACAAGCTGCTATACGGGAGCCTGAAGTCACAGGTTCAACACGATGTAGACTGGTCGCTGGATAAATAATTGCATCGCCAGCATCTAACTTAACTTCATGTTCACCATAAGTATCCTCAATGATCAGTTCACCACCTTCATATTCATCGGGTTCTGATAAAAAAATGGTCATTGAGACATCTGTACGCACAGTTATATTTTTTTCATGATAGTAATGGATTGCATTATCGACATGATTACCGTAGTGACCGGTATCTTGGTAGCAATTGAAAAGCGGAGGCAAGATTTCTTTAGGTAATGCAAAAGATTGAATGAGCAGACTTTCTTTAATTTGCGGTAATACTTGCTGACTTAACTGCTGATAGAGCTGACTGTTTGAATTGATTTGTAAATTTTTTTTGATGTTTTGAGCTTGTGCTCCGGCCGAACTTTTTCCTGCAACCCACTGATTATCTTGGTTCATCGCTTGTCTGATGCTTTGAACGTGTTGCTTTGAAAGGACATGAGGGACATGAAGAAGCATAATTTAACCTTAATCTAATTTTAATCAAATCTACATAAGATAAGCATAAATAAAAAAGCCTTAATACAAGATTAAGGCTTTTTTTAGAATATTTAATTTAGAACTTAAAATTAAATGTTAAGCGATAGTTACGTTCAGCACCTGCGATGTAACGTAATCCACCACGGTTGATGCTGTTAATGTAGTCTTCATCAAATAAATTGTTGATGTTGAATTGAATCCCTACATTTGGTGTTGCTTGGTAACTAACCATTGAGTCAAATACCCAGTAGTCAGGGATGACAGCAGGACCGACCTGATTGCCATCTTTGTTTTTAGTCATTTCACCATTGTAACGCGCGCCGCTACCAATGCTCCATTTATCCATATTGTAGGTCGTCCACAATGTGAATGCATCAGAAGGCGTAAATGGCATATTACTTGAACCATCTGCTGAAACTTGCTGGTTACTCGCAGCTTGGGTTACATTTTTAATGTCTGTTTTTTGATGTGTATAACCAGCAATAACTTGCCAATTGTCATTTAAGTTACCAATCACGCCAAGTTCAACACCTTTAACTGATTTTTCACCAGTTTGGTAGTATTCTTCACCATCTTTTTCCAACTCATTTGTGAGTTCAGTTTGGAAAAGTGCACCTGTTAAGAGTAAACGGTTGTCAAAAAATTCCCATTTAGCACCAACTTCAATGGTTTCAATTTCTTGAGGATCAAGATCTAAGTTATTGTTACTGCTTGCTGAACCAGATGGGGCAAATGCATTGGCATTACCAATACCGTCACCACCTGTAATAGTACCCGGTGCTTGTTGTTGGATGGCGTAGTTAGCATACAAGCTACCGTTTTCAGTTGGTTTATATAGTGCCCCAACTTTCCAGTTGAATAGGTTGCCGTCATCTTTAAAATTTTGAGCAACATAGTCTGGTTGACTTGATGTACCCTGATTTACAAATGTATCAGCATCAAGTTTATAGCGGTCTAGGCGGACGCCACCATTCACAGAAAATTGTGGTGAAATTTCAATAGTATCGAAGGCAAAGATAGAGTAAGTATCCATTTGCGCTTCAGAATCATCCTTACCATTGGTATTTCTGACTAAAGCTGTATGTACAGTGCCTTGTGGATTATAAAGTGAACTTGTACCGGTAACTGTAGCAGTCCAACCACGCGTTTTCATTTCTTCACGTGTAAATTCAACCCCTGTACTGACATCATGTTTTAAGCGACCTGTATTGAAACTTGTAACCAAGCTAGTTTGGTTAGTTATAATTTCATTTTCAGTATCACTATTATTTGCACTGCCTGAAACGCGCATCGCAGTAGGATCATTCAGGTCAGTTGACGTTGTAGTGAAGGCATTACCTGAGAATGTCGTTAAATATTGATGCTCTGTTTTGCCCCAACGAGAAGTATTTTTGATTTTCGTATTTTCTGATAAATCATACTCTAAACGAGCAGTTGCCATGTCCGCAGTGACATCATCAAAATCTTCAGGTGCACCATAATAATTTGAAGTATCAACTTTATGGCTATTTAGATATGGCGCAAGACTTTTAATACTTGCATTCGTACTTTTATTTGCATCAAACCCTGGTAAACCTACAGTTGGGATACCACCATCCAAGACATTGTCTTGTTCAATATGTAGATAGTCTAAGAAAAAGCGAAGATCTGTGCCTAAACCAAAGCCTGCTGAAAGTGCAGCAGCCCATTTTTCATTTTCAACACCGTCACGACCAATACCGTCTGAGTTTTCACCCATGGCATTAAAACGGATGGCAGTTGTATCGTTTATTGCTTTATTGATATCAGCAGTCGCTCGGTAATATTCATCTGAGCCGAAACCAAGAGTTGCATTGTTAGCGTCTTGAAGTTTTGCTTCTTTTGTTGATAAATTAATTGAACCTGAAGCGGCAGTACGGCCATTATCAGTACCAGCAGGGCCTTTAAACACTTCAATTTGTTCGTAATTGAACATGTCTCGAGTAACGTTACCTAAGTCACGTACTCCATCGATGAAGATACTATTTGCTGTATCAAATCCACGCATGGTAACAGCATCACCAGTATTCATTCGTCCGTTCTCACCTAGGGAGAATGTGCCTACACCAGGTACGTTTCGTAGTGCTTCTGTTAGGGTCGTAGCATTTTGTTCTTTTAATACTTTCTCAGGGATAATGGCCATGGTCTGAGTCGTATTTAGTTGAGATTGCGTAAACTTATCTGATGACGCTTTTTCTACTTTATAGTTCTCTTTGTTTACAGTTTGATTAATCGTCTCAAGTTGGACTGCTTTTTCTTCAGCCATTACATTGCCTGCAATGATTGAAAGTGATGAAGCTATCGCTGTAGAAACAATTTTCTTACGTGTTTTAATGAAGGCCATTTCGAACCCGATTCGGAGTAGTGAGTTTGTATGCGAATAATAATGATTCTTATTTGTTCTTACATCTTTATGTAATTGTAAATGACGATAAATAATCGTATCGTGATAGCCCTATTTAATGTAATGATATAACAAGTATTAATTAAGACCATGTTTTTATTAGTTATTGATAAAATGTATTGTTTTTTTATGTTTAATTGAGATTATAAATATAGACATGATTGTGAATTAAATAAGAATAAATCGTAAAGTGTTGATGCAAAAAAACCTGCCGAAGCAGGTTTTTTAGTTTTGTCTTTTATAAGTACTAAAAGTTAGAAATCATAAGAAATGGATAACCAGTAGTTGCGACCAGCTAAGTAAGTTCCAGCCATTGAAGAACCTATAGTCATGTAGTCATAGTAAGACGCCTCTACATTTTGGCTATTGATATAAGTTCCATTGCTTGTGAAGTCTTTATCTAATAAGTTATTTACAGAACCATTGATACGAATATTGTCATTAAGGCTATAACTTGTACCGAGGTTAAATAAATTATACCCCTTCAACTTATTACCTGTTGCAGCGTAAATGATGCCAGCATCACCAGCAGTTTGGACTGTACTATAGCGTTTACGATCAGATTTATACTCATGTTGTAACCAAACATCGAGTGAAGGATTAATATGCCAAGTAGATGTCATATTAAAGGCATTTTTGGGTACGTTATTTAGGTACGAGCCTTTATTTTCACCTTTTGTGATCTCACTTTCCATATAGGTATATGCAGCTTTAATATCCCATTCAGGGATAATGCTATATTTCAAGCTAACTTCAACGCCCTTAGTTTCTGCTTCATTGGCATTAATACTTTGTGAAAAACTATCTTGAGTGATATGTGAACCGTAGCTTACACAACCTGCTTGGTTTGGATTTGTTTCAGAGTAACAGTTCCAAAGGTCAGCTCCATCAGTTATCAGGTCTTCAATTTTATTAAAGAATGCCGTTGTCGTTAAGTCAAAGCTACCTTTGTTGTAATTAAAGCCTAATTCATAGTTAGTGGATTCTTCAGGTTTAAGATTAGGAGAGCCGACACCAAAAGCTGCACCTTGACCACTAACACTAATCACGCCATTGTGTAATGCCTTTGCAGAAGGTGCTTTGTAACCCGTACTTACGCCACCTTTCAGTGTTAGATTTTCATTAGTATTCCAAACTAAATATGCTCGTGGGCTGAAGTGACCACCAAAACCTGAATGATCTTCATAACGTCCACCTAAAGTTAAAGCAACTGAATCTAAAAGGCGCCATTCATCTTCAGCGTAGAAAGATAATGAGTCTTTTTTGAATTTTGAGCCCATTCCCGCAATATCGTCGGCAATTTCTGCTTCTTTATATTCGGCACCTACTGTGATTTTATGATCTGCAATAGGCATGACGATATGTGTATCAGCAACAAAGTCAGTGTTTTCTAATGTACGATCTGTACCTGCAAATGCATTTAATGGGAATGTGTTTCGTGGAATAGTCCGGCCTACGGTTTCAGTGGTTGTATGGCTTACGTAAGACGACCATTTACCAAAATCATAGTTACCTTCATGTCCAGCAGAAATTTGATCACGGTTAAATTCTAGTTCATCTTTATAACCATTAGCACGGCTCGGTGTGTCTTGAGTGCCCAGTCGATCATCATCATTTTTATAGTTTTGACTTGAATGGAAGCCATCTAACCAGAAACTATTTTTATCATCTAAGTTAAAGGATAATTTACCACCAAAATCAAAATTATCTGCTTCACTTGGGCGTGGGTCACGGCCAGATGTACCTGGAATACGTTCAGATTTTTGACGGTCTAAATAAGAACCGCGTAGCTGCATCCCTAAGCGTTCGCTTATAAGAGGGCCATTTAAAACAAAACTAGTTTTTGCTGAGTCGGCTTCCCCATTATGTTCCATGAGGTTGCCACTTACAGTAACGTTACCAGTCCATGTATCAGACACTTTTTTAGTAATAATGTTGATTACACCACCCATTGCCTCTGAGCCATAGCGAGTAGCCATAGGACCACGAATGACCTCAATACGCTCAATAGCAGCAAGAGGTGGTAAGTAACCATTTGATGATTCACCGAAACCATTTGGAGTTACGTCAGAAGATGTTGTTTGGCGACGTCCATCAATTAAAATCAAACTATAGTCATTACCTAGACCACGCATTTTTACGTTTAAGCCGGATGTTTTACCAATACCGTCACGAATATCAATGCCCGGAATGTCAGCTAGTAAATCTGCAATGCTAGAAGCATTTTTCTTTTCTATGTCTGCTTTTGTAACAACACTGATTGAAGCAGGAGCATTCTTGATCTTTTGTTCAAAGCCCGCTGCAGAAACAACAATGGTCTCCATCTGTTGAGCTTGAGATTCAGCCGTTTCAGCATGTGTGAAACTCGCAGTGGTTACAATTGCCCCAATTAAAGCAGCGGAAAGTGGATTGAGATTAAAATTACTCATAAAAGAATTCCAAATATGGACGAGATAAATATATGAAAATAAATTAAAAAAATGTAGCATTAAGAATAATAGTGAGAAAGTTTCTCATTTGCAATGATGAATTAAAAAATAATCAATATTTATTCAAGAAAAGCTGAAAAATTCTAAAAATAAGAAGGGCATCCATGCCTGAATTTATAGTGTTATAATCCATTTTTGTATATCTTTAATTGTTGTCATATAATGTGGCACTTTTTTTTAAAACTGTTTTAACTAACAAATTATCGAGGAAGCCATGCAAGTAACTTCTGAAGCGGTTTCGGGCGTTGCCCGTCGTTTAAATGTATCTGTACCGACGAGCCGTATTAACGAGCAGTTTGAAGCTCGCTTGAAACGCACTGCCAAAACTGTGAAGATCAACGGCTTCCGTCCAGGTAAAGTACCTGTAACCGTTGTTCGTCGTGAATACGGTGCTGGTATCTATCAAGAAGTTGTAAACGACATCATTCGTGACACAGTATTCGAAGCGATCCAACAAGAAAAAATCAATGCTGTTGGTATGCCAAACATTGAAAAAACTGAAATGAAAGATGATGCTTTAGTTTATGAAGCAACTGTAGAAGTTTATCCAGAAGTTGAAGTTAAGTTCGAAGGCCTAGAAGTTGAACGTAAAGCAACTTCAGTTGACGACAAAGACGTTGAGAAGATGATTGAAAATCTTCAAAAACAACGCGCTTCATGGGTTGAAACTAAAGGCATGGCTAAAAAAGACATGCAAGTAACTTTCGACTTTGAAGGTACTGTTGATGGCGAGAAGTTTGAAGGCGGCGCTGCTGAAGACTTTAAACTCGTTCTTGGTTCTGGTCGTATGATCCCTGGCTTCGAAGACGGTATCGTTGGTATGAAGAAAGGCGAAGAGAAAGTTATCGATGTAACTTTCCCTGAAGACTACCAAGCTGAAAACCTTGCTGGTAAAGCTGCTCAATTCAAAATCACTGTTAAGCTTGTTGAAAAACAAAAACTTCCAGAAGTTGATGCTGAATTCTTAAAAATCTTCGGTCTAACTGAAGAAGAAGGCGTTGAAAAGCTGAAAGCTGACGTGCGTAAAAACATGGAACGTGAAGTGAAAAACGGTCTTCGTAACCAAGTGAAAGGTGCAACTTTTGATGCGCTTGTAGCTGCAAACGAAGTAGAACTTCCAGAAGCAATGGTTGCTCAAGAAATTGACCGTCAACGTCAACAAATGA
Source organism: Acinetobacter sp. YH01010 (assembly GCF_013420775.1). Taxonomy (NCBI): domain Bacteria; kingdom Pseudomonadati; phylum Pseudomonadota; class Gammaproteobacteria; order Moraxellales; family Moraxellaceae; genus Acinetobacter; species Acinetobacter sp. YH01010. Next base: position 115,647 of record NZ_VOYF01000004.1, read on the forward strand.
TCCAACAATTCACTCAACAGTTTGGTGCTCAAGGCGCTAAAGCGTTTGATTCAAGCATGCTTCCAGATGACCTATTCAAAGAGCAAGCTGAAAAATCAGTTAAACTTGGCGTATTAGTCAGCAAAGTATTAGCTGATGCTAAAATTGAAGTTGATGCTGCACGTGTTGATGCTTACATCGAAGATATGGCTTCTTCTTACGAAGATCCTAAAGAAGTGATTGAATACTTCAACAACGATAAACAGCAACGTGCTCAAATCGAAGCTGTTATTCTTGAAGACCAAGTTGTAGATCACATCTTAGCTTCTGCGAAAGTAACGGATACAACTGTGAGCTATGAAGACTTATTGAAAGAGCAACAAGCTCGTCAACAAGGCTAATTTCTAGCTTTCAAAAAAAGGCGCGTTAAGCGCCTTTTTTTATCGAATTTTGCCCCCAAATAAGTTGTCCTGATTTCACAATGCTTATGAAAAAAATATCTGTTATTTAATTGGGAATCTTTTGCAATTTCGACAAATATCCCTCATATTGTGAATTATGGGTTGAGTCAGAAAAATTTAGGAATAAATAACGTATGTATGTTCCAACAATTGAAAACGCACTAGTGCCAATGGTGGTAGAACAGTCATCTCGTGGCGAGCGTTCTTTTGATATTTACTCACGCCTTTTGCGTGAACGTGTGATTTTTTTAACCGGTGAAGTTGAAGACAACATGGCAAATTTGATCGTTGCCCAAATGTTGTTCTTAGAAGCAGAAAACCCAGATAAAGATATTCATTTATATATCAACTCACCAGGTGGTTCGGTTACTGCAGGTATGGCAATTTACGATACCATGCAATTTATTAAACCTGATGTTGTGACTTATTGTATGGGTCAAGCAGCATCGATGGGTGCATTCCTGCTCAATGCTGGCGCTAAAGGCAAACGTTACTGTCTTGAGAATGCCCGTGTCATGATTCACCAACCCCTTGGTGGTTTCCGTGGTCAGGCATCTGACATTGAAATTCATGCACGTGAAATTCTATTCATTAAAGAACGTTTAAACCGTTTGATGGCAGAGCATAGTGGTCAAGACTACGATACTGTTGCTCGAGATACTGACCGTGACAACTTTATGACAGCACAAGCTGCAAAAGAATACGGTCTTGTGGACGAAGTTTTATCTAAACGTCCATAAGTTTTAAAGAATTAATTATTGGAGTGAATATGTCCGAACATCCTCAAGGACAAAAGCATTGTTCATTTTGCGGTAAAACGCAGTCTGAAGTCGGGAAACTGATTGCAGGTGAGGACGCGTACATCTGTAATGAGTGTGTGGACGTATGTCTTGACCTAGTTCAGACCAGTCAGCAAGTTGAATCAAATGACTGGGCAACTCGTCCTTTACCAAAACCGCATGAAATCCGTGCTGCGCTTGACCAATATGTGATTGGGCAAGATGTTGCGAAAAAGACCCTCTCTGTTGCGGTATACAACCACTATAAACGCCTAAAAGTTGGCACTAGTGGTAAAAAACCAGAAGACGGTGTAGAGATTTCGAAAAGTAACATCATGTTAGTTGGACCAACAGGTTCAGGTAAAACACTGCTTGCTCAGACACTTGCGCGTCTTTTAGATGTGCCATTTGCGATGGCAGATGCAACGACTTTAACTGAAGCTGGTTATGTGGGTGAAGACGTTGAGAACATTGTTCAAAAACTCCTTCAAAAAGCCGATTACGATGTAGAAAAAGCGCAAAAAGGCATTATCTATATCGATGAAATCGACAAAATTACCCGTAAGTCTGAAAACCCATCTATTACTCGTGATGTATCGGGTGAGGGTGTTCAGCAAGCATTATTGAAAATGATCGAAGGTACGGTTGCGTCGATTCCGCCTCAAGGTGGTCGTAAGCATCCGCAGCAAGAATTTATTCAAATTGATACTTCAAATATCCTATTTATCTGTGGTGGTGCATTCTCTGGCCTAGAGAAAATCGTACAGCAGCGTCAGGAAAAAGGCGGTATTGGCTTTACGGCTGAAGTCCGTAAGAAAGATGAAACTAAAAAATTATCTGACTTATTCCGCCAAGTTGAAGCGACAGATTTGGTTAAATTCGGTCTGATTCCTGAATTTATTGGTCGTATACCTGTGATTGCTACCTTGGAAGAACTGGACGAAGAAGCATTGATGCAGATTCTGACAGAACCGAAAAATGCATTGACACGTCAATACCAATATTTATTTGAAATGGAAAATGTTGACCTCGTATTTGAAGACTCAGCATTGCGTGCCGTGGCTAAAAAAGCACTCGACCGTAATACGGGCGCGCGTGGTCTGCGTTCGATTTTAGAAAATTCATTGCTTGAAACGATGTATGACTTACCAAGTCGTTCAGATGTGGGTACGGTTGTCGTCAATGAAGCGGTGATTAATGGTGAAGCGGAACCTGAATTTAAATCAGAACGTCAACCAAAGAAAACTGAAGAAGCTGCACCGAAGTCAGATTTAAAAGTTGTGAACTCTAAATCTGCTTAAGCGCTATTCGTCTGAAACGTGTGTAAATCCAAGATTTGCACACGTTTTTTATTTCCAAAAATAAAAGCAGAATGTTAATCTCAGCAGGATGGCGTGGATGCCTGAATGTAAAAAACTGAAAACAAAAGTGTAAAAATAAAAAAAGACGCAGTGAGGGATAATCATGCGTGGAGTTGCAATTCTACTTTTAAGCAGTGTAGCGCTGCTGGGTTGTCATGGAAAATCAGCCATTGAGCAAACGTCATTGGCTTCGACATTAAAGCCTGTGGATCCTGAAAGTACACCGGGTTATATTGAGCAATATCGATTGGGTATGTTTACCATTGGTGGTTGGGTCAATCAGAAACAAGGCCGACATTTTCAAGAAGTGAAAGCTCAGCATGATCAAGCAGCGATTGTGTATTTATATCGTCCAGACAGTAAGTGGAATCGTCAAGAAATTGTGGCCAGCAGCTTATTTCTGAACAGTGAGCGTATTCCAAGTTTATTGAATAATCATTATTACTGGGTGGAGTTACCTGCGGGGAATTACCGCTTATCATCGAGTCGCCCTTTGGGGGTGAATCATTTTCAAAAACCTAAATATTTAGACTTTGATGTTGAAGCAGGTCAAACTTACTTCATTAAATATGATGAAGAGAATTTATCCAGTAAAAGAACGGTTTCAGGGCCATTGCTGCTCATGCCTGAAAAAATTGGTCGAAATGAAATCGCATTTACAGAGTTGAAATCCAACAGTTTTAACTTTGTGGCAGAAGATCAAAACACTGGAAAAGTGCGGAAAAGTGCGCAGAAGTTGAAAGCACCTCATTATGATCCTGCGGAAGATGTGCAGTTGACCAAGCCTTTTAAACTGTGGAATCCATTAACTTGGTAATGTAATTAGCTCGTGTTTTTGAGTGTGTGAAAGCATTAAATAGCGAATGTCATTCGACAGACAGTCTAAATATTGACAATAAAAAGCACCCGATGGGGTGCTTTTTTTTATCTTGAACGTGGCGAAATTAGTTCGCAGCAGCATCAACTACTGGGATTTTACCAATTTTTGCTTGCCAGATTTTTGGTGCAGTTGCGTGAACAGAAGTACCATTTACGTCAACAGCTACAGATACAGGCATGTCTTTTACAACAAATTTGTAGATCGCTTCCATACCTAAGTCAGCGAAAGCAACCACTTCAGCTTCACGAATCGCTTTCGATACTAAGTATGCAGCACCACCGACAGCCATGAGGTAAGTTGCTTTGTTGTCTTTGATTGCTTCAACAGCAGCAGGACCACGATCAGCTTTACCAATCATACCGAACATGCCAGTTGCTTCAAGCACTTGACGTGTGAACTTATCCATACGTGTTGCAGTTGTTGGGCCAGCAGGACCAACGACTTCGTCACCGACTGGATCAACAGGACCAACGTAGTAAATAAATTTACCTTTTAGGTCAACTGGAAGTTCTTCACCTTTGTTTAACATGTCAACCATACGTTTGTGCGCAGCGTCACGACCTGTATAGATTGTACCGTTAAGAAGTAGTGTGTCACCAGGTTGCCAAGAGTTCATTTCTTCTTGAGTGATGTTATCTAAGTCAACACGTTTAGACGTTGATGAATCCCAAGTTACCGCAGGGTAGTCTTCAAGGCTAGGCGCTTGAATATGCGCTACACCTGAACCGTCTAATTGGAAATGCGCATGACGAGTTGCAGCACAGTTAGGAATCATACCTACTGGTTTACCCGCAGCGTGACATGGGTAGTCTTTGATTTTGATATCAAGAACAGTCGTTAAACCGCCAAGACCTTGAGCACCAATACCTAAAGCATTTACTTTTTCGAAGATTTCGATACGAAGTTCTTCGATTTGGTTTTGTGGGCCACGACGAAGGAGTTCGTCCATGTTGATTTCTTCCATCAATGCTTCTTTTGCAAGCATCATGGCTTTTTCAGCAGTACCACCAATACCGATACCGAGCATACCAGGAGGACACCAACCTGCACCCATTGTTGGAACAGTTTTAAGTACCCAATCTACGATAGAGTCAGAAGGGTTAAGCATTGCAAGTTTAGATTTGTTTTCTGAACCACCACCTTTAGCAGCAACAGTAATATCAACTTTATTACCCGGAACGAGTTTGTAGTGAATTACAGCAGGGGTGTTGTCTTTGGTATTTTTACGACCAAAAGCAGGATCAGCTAATACTGATGCACGAAGAATGTTTGAGTTTTCAAGATAACCTTGACGTACACCTTCGTTAATTGCATCGTCTAGGCTCATGGTTAAATCAAATTTAACGTCTAAGCCCACTTCAAGAAATACGTTCACAATACCCGTATCTTGACAGATAGGACGATGGCCTTCTGCACACATACGAGAGTTAATTAAAATTTGTGCAATCGCGTCTTTTGCGGCTTTGTTTTCTTCACGGTCATACGCACGGCTCATCGCTTGGATGAAGTCCTGTGGGTGATAGTAAGAAATGAACTGAAGCGCATCTTTTACCGATGTGATCAAGTCATCTTGCTTGATAATAGTTGTCATACAAATATCTCTTGAGCGGGCTGATAGCTAGCGGGCTAAATTATAAGACAAAAATACAGTTGTGTGGGTATTTCGCTTAATCTTTGGCCGAAAGTTTAATAGGCTTAAACAGCGCCATGTTTCGCTGTCATCAATATCCTAAAAATGACGTTTTCACTGTCATATTTCATGAAATATTTGTCACATAACTAGAGGAGAAGATTTGTTTTTGTTTCTAAGATTATGAAATTAAATAATATTTATTATTTTTGGATATTTCATATTTGTCATATAACTGTCATAAAACTTTTACATAATGACGTCATCAAAGTTAGAGTGTGAATTATATGGTTACTCCAGTGTTGTCAGTTATTGGTTTTTCTCTATTTATCGCAGCAACTTGGTTCTACGGTCAACAAGAAGATCAAGCCTAAAGCTTTATCTTCTTTTTTTTTGCTTTAAATTTTATAAAAATAATATTCTTCTTCAAATCTTCAAATCTTCAAATCTTCAAATCTTCAAATCTTCAAATCTTCAAATCTTCAAATCTTCAAATCTTCAAATCTTCAAATCTTTAGTTTCAATGATCAATTTTGTGTAAAAGTGCTTTAAAATTGAGTCTAAACGCGACAACATTTGATTATTTAACATATTGCCAAACATCAGGATCTTCATAATTTTCATCGATATGGTAGCCTTGTACTATAACTTCTTTTTCATCAATTTCTCTTGATTTTTTATTTCTTATCAGCTCATTTGCAAATGCTTGTTCTAACTCTTTTGAGGTCATTTTGTAAGTATCAATATTATTCTCTGAATCATCCATTGAATTTCTTTCATCATAACGAATCGTATTGAAAGCATAACGAACCATATATTGTTCTTTACCATCTTCAGTTTTTTGAGTTTGTTTTATACTCAGATCCAAAAGGATACCATTGGCATATAATCGGTAGCCTATAGAGTTCCCTCCAACTGTATTTATTATCTTTTTCCATTCTTCATAATTAAAGATATAAGTCGGGTCAATGACATCACCTGATTTCATTAGATATCGAATATTATCATCCTTTGCTATTCGTGCAGAAAAACGATAGAAATAATTTTTCCATTCGGCCTGATTTATACGTTTCATTAAGTCAACATAAGCTTGGTAGGCTTGTTCAGGACGTACAAATTCCTCTTTGTTTAGCCCTGCATTAATATCAAGCCCTTGTATTCCATCCTCATTATTAAACGATGTTCCTAGAACTGAAAATACATGATCTATCACTAAGCTATTCTCACCATTTTCAACTTTAATCTGACCTAAGTTGGGCGGTGTAAAATCTAACTCTCTAAAACCTGCTCCAGATGGATGACTATCGGGATGCCCAAGATTATGTTGAGAAAAATCTTTAAATCCTTGTTGGCCTAAATGTAAACTAAAACGCTGTTGATTCATGACATTATTCTCTGTATTTTTTGCACTAGGTTGACAAGCTGAAAGGAGATAACCCACCATAAAAATAACAATGAAGTAATTAAATTTTTCCATCATTACTATCCTTTCCAACTGTAAAATTAGCTTTGCTATCGTCCCATTTCGCAATAATTTTTAGTTCTTCTTCTAAAAAGTATCTTCCTTTATCATTGAGCATTAAACGATGATATTTTTCTGCTGCTTTATTAATCCATTCCATACGGCTATCATAATTGGCGACTTTAGTGTTTGCTAATGGTTCGCTGTATACTGTTTCTGGTACCTTATCGAGTACACCTGCGTGTCGCCCCTGATATTCTCTTTCCATGCTTTTGATATTATAAGAACTCGGCAGAATACTTTTCGATTTTCTAACAGATTTAACACTTTCAACGAAGTAATCGCTCGACAGGACTAAGGTACTATCAGGTAAGCGAGTAAAGCTTTGCACCGTTGCTTGAGCTTGTACCTTCCAGTCTTTCCATACTAATTCTTGTAAAATATTTCTTTGCTCTTGTACTGCAACCACCATGAGGTGATCGAAAAGATTTTTACTAGACAACTTAAATCTATTTTGTCTTGATACATTCTTTTTATAAATACTTTTTCAATTTTAGGTAGATATTCAAAAGCACTTTTAATTTCTGGAGTGCTTTTTAAGTGTTTAATTATGGGTAAACAACTTGACCAAGGAACGTTTATAACTTCTTCCTTAATATGAGTGAATTTGGAAACATCACGTTGAATTCGGCATTGATTGAAAGAGGTTGAAGACATGCTCCAAGCATAATGCCAAGGTGCAATATCCATAAATAACCATAAGTTACCTTTTGCAAAAGTATGTACAGGATCACGAATTACCCCTAGTGGAATCCATTTATACCCCCATGCAGTTAAACCATGTTTAAAAATGGCAGCTACGGTTTTTGAAGCAAATGCACCTAAGCCCATCCAATAGTAACGGCCAACCAAATCCTTGTTTCCATGTTTTTCTTTTTCTAGATAAATATTGGCATAAACTGAAGCAATACGTCTCGCCCTAGCTTCATATCCAGGCTCTAATTTATGTAAATTTTTTCTTTTATCTTTTAAATTAGATAGGCGTATCAGAGCTTCTTGTTGTTGTATTTCCCAAAAAGTTAAGCAATCACACTGTGCGGTTTTACAGCTGTTTTCTGTTGTATTTGTATTACCTTCCCAATCTAAACTTCCCACTATTCATCCCCATCATTCGGTTCAGCTTCTAACTTCATCCAATTCAAATCCAGCTTTAAGCTTTCTTCTTGTAAGGAGTTCACTCGTTTAGAGCGCCCTTTATTATCAGCTATAGCTGTCAACTCATCAGACCCGTTTGAGATTTTATAATCAGCATTTTTCAAGGGCTCACCAGAGGGTAATAACATCTGAAATTTTTCGTTATAAGCTTCGTAAGCTGGTAACCCTTTAAGATTTACACCTACTTCAGCCCCACTTTTAAAGATGTGTTGCCCTGCTTTAGCCTCAAATTTTGCAGGTGTAATCAATGTAATCCCATTCTTATTTAGTATGATTTGAGAACCACCAGCCATATATTACCTGTTTTTATTAAATTCAAAAATTAAGCTCGAAATTGACTTAATATATAAAACGAATATTTCAAAATTTTTTAATTTAGATATGACTTTCATCATTGCCCTTCAACTGAAGGATAGCATCGTTGTTACAGCAGATAAAAAAGTGGTTGTCATAAGTGAGGAAAAAATAGACAGCTTTAACGAATGTTATACATTAAAACTTCATACTTGGGATAATGGAATTATTATTGGAACAGGAGAGAGCTATGTAATACATCGGTCCATAGTTCTTTTCAAACAACTAGCGTATTCAAATATTCATAAACTACCTCAATGCTTAGAAATATCAAAACAAATCAGAGAATTAGAAATAGGGAAAAATCACTATCAGGTCGAGAATACCAAACTTCTTTGTAGTAGCTATAGTGAAAATGGAGCTCAACTTTATAAGATAGAGCGTTTTGATAGTGCACAACCTCTTACATTCACAGAGATTGAACCAATGGATATCACAGTATGGATGTTTGACCCCAATATTGAATTAATTTCCACAGATCTACAGAATCTATATACAGATTTAAAAGACTATGCAGCGTTTTCTAATCAAGCAGAATGGATCAATTACTATCTTAACCGTATCGCTCCGATTTACAAAAAGCAAAGCCAGCAAGATTCACTGATGAGTCAGAGCTTTGATTTCTTTTTTCAAGCGAAGAATGAATACATTATTGGTCATGTACCAAATACTCAAAATTCAGCCATAGAATTTAAAAGAAATTTCTACTAATTCTGAGTCTTTTCAACATAATGGCAGTTATACAAAACAAAAAACCACCCAGTCTTTCGAAAGGGTGGTTAAGAACTCGAAACTAAAATTAAGCTTCTTGTTGTTCGGATTGAATCGCCGTTAATGCAATGGTAAACACGATGTCATCGACCAATGCGCCACGAGACAAGTCATTTACAGGCTTGTTTAAACCTTGCAGCATTGGGCCAACACTGACTACATTTGCAGAACGTTGAACTGCTTTATAGGTTGTATTACCTGTATTTAAGTCTGGGAAAATAAATACATTGGCACGACCAGCCACTTTCGAGTCAGGTGCTTTAGAGCGTCCCACACTTTCCACCGATGCAGCATCGTATTGAAGCGGGCCATCAATGAGTAAATCTGGACGACGTTCTTTGGCAATACGTGTTGCTTCAGCCACTTTCTCGACATCTGCGCCTGCACCAGAAGTACCTGTTGAATATGAAATCATCGCAATACGTGGGTCAATACCAAAGGCTTTTGCTGAATCTGCAGATTGAATCGCAATCTCTGCAAGCTGTTCTGCATTTGGATCTGGATTAATTGCACAGTCACCATATACATAGACTTCATCCGGTAACAGCATAAAGAATACTGAAGAAACCAATGAATAATCAGGTGCGGTCTTAATCAATTGGAATGCAGGACGTACAGTATTCGCCGTAGTATGTACTGCGCCTGAGACTAAGCCATCCACCTGATCGAGTGCAAGCATCATGGTGCCTAAAACCACGGTGTCTTGTAGCTGTTCGCGTGCTTGTAGATCATTGAGTTTGCCTTTACGCAGCTCAACCATTTTAGGCACATAGTTTTCACGAATCAGATCTGGATCAATAATTTCCAAATCATGTGGAAGTTCGATATTACGTGCTTTTGCAACTTCAATCACGGCTTCAGGTTTTGCCAATAAAATACAGTGTGCAATGCCACGTGATTGACAAATGGCAGCCGCCTGAATGGTGCGTGGTTCATCACCTTCAGGTAGAACAATTCGTTTTTTCGCAGCAATAGATTTTTGTACCAATTCATGACGGAATGCAGAAGGGGACAAGCGTGGTTGATATGAACCATTTAATACTTCAGTAATCCATTCAGCATTGATGTGGCTTGAAACAAAGCGGGTCACTTGTTCTGCACGTTCTACGTCATCGACAGGAATTTCATTGCCTAAATTTGAAAGTTGTTGTGCCGTTTCAAAAGTGCTTAAAGGCGTATGTAAAATCGGTAAGCCTTGCTTAATCGCAGTTTGGCAGAAATCCAAAACTTGTGGGTTCGGTTGATGGTGTTCAGTCAAAACTAAACCGGCAAGTGGAATACCATTGCTACTTGCAAGGCTAGAAGCCAACAACACATCAATACGGTCAGAGGCGCTGATAATCAGTTCGCCTGCCACAAATTTGTGAAGTTCATGTTCAATATTCGATGCAACTAGGCTGCTATGTAGTACGCGGCGATGAGCGGCATCGCCTTGGTTGATCCATTCCGCTTGAATATGCGTCGCCAAGTCAGACATGCGCGGTACGCTGAGCGTATTACTAAATGGAACGAGGCCAATAACAGGTAGCTGTGTAGAACCAATTTGCGGATTACTTTGTTGTAATTCGAGTACAAATTTATTGGTGTCACTAATTAAACGCAGATTTGGATCAAGTGTGACAGGAATTTGCGCAGACTCTTCTGGCAAGCCACGTGTGCGCATAAACAAAACACCCGCAGTACGTTCAGATGCCGCACCACCAAATTGGCGTAGTGAACTGTCAATTTTCTCAGCCGTTTTCGTGGCATTTTGAATATCTGCTGTGCTGACAATAATCACTTTGGCATCGAGTGCTTTTGCTAAAGTCGCATTCAGTTCTGAGGCAAAGTTATCTCGGCTGTTTGGAACCAAGCCTTCAACAATAATTAGGTCATGCTTTTTTGCAATTTCACGGTGCAAACGAACCGCTTCTTCGAGCAGTTCATCACTTTCATCATGACTGAGTTGTTTCACGATGGTGGCATGGTGAATGGGTTCTACCGTTTCATTATTAAATAAATGACGATAAAGAGCCGTTGTACGGTCTACAGTATCTGCGACATTTTCCTGTGAAAATGGTTTCAGAAAACCTGCTTTGACCCCTTGGCATTCCAAAGCATAAATTAAACCTAAGCATGCAGATGTTAAACCTACACCTTCCCCAGTTGGCACGAGTAAAATTGTTTTCATACGGTGTCTAAATTAAAGCTAAAAATTAATATTGAAGGCGAAGGGGCTGATGCGATTGCTTATGCAATCGCAGCTTCAGCATCAGGCTTTTTTGTAGCAGACGCTGTCACCTCGTCTACAACATGCTCAGTTTCTTTGGCAATACGGCCTTCTTCATCGGTAGGAACAACCCAAATTTGTGGGCCAGTACCGTGGTCAATACGACCTTCCGTACCGCGTTTTAGGTTGTCATTTAATTCTTTACTCAGGTTGAAACCAAAGTGTGGTAAGTATGAAACCGTTTTTTCACGAATGTAGGCAGAATTTTCACCAATACCACCGGTAAAGAATAAACCGTCAATACGTGGTAGACCACAGCTGAGACCTGCTAAAGATTTTGCTAAACGGTAGCAGAATACTTCAATGGCAAGCGCGGCATCTTCGTTGCCTTGTTCCGATGCTTCGATCAATGTACGCATGTCATTTGAAAGATCAGACAAACCGAGTAGGCCTGATTGGCTGTTCAGCATTTTGTCGATTTTGTAGATATCCCAACCTAAGTTGCTCGCAAGGAAGCTGTGAATACTTGGGTCAACATCACCACTACGTGTGCCCATGACCACACCTTCAAGAGGTGTTAGACCCATTGACGTATCTACAGATTGACCATTCCAAATCGCACAAGTCGAGCTACCATTGCCTAAGTGAGCAGTTAACCAGCCACCTTGTTTAAAGCTGCCTGCCAACATTGAGCCACGCTCAGATACGTAGGCATGGCTTGTACCGTGGAAGCCATAACGACGCACGTTATGCTGTGTGTACAAGAATTTTGGTAAAGCATAGCGGTATGCATGAGACGGCATGGTTTGGTGGAATGCAGTGTCAAATACGGCTACTTGCGGAAGTTCAGGGAACAAACGCATGGTTGCTTCGATACCCACCAAGTGAGCCGGGTTATGCAATGGAGCAAGTGGAGTTGCTTCACGAATACGTTCAATAATTTCTGGTGTTAATAGCTCAGCTTTGGTTAATGTACCGCCGTGAACAACGCGGTGACCAATCGCTTGAGGATTATGGTGAGCCAAACGCTCTAAAATAGTTTCGAGGGCTTTTTCATGGTCAGCATATGGAATAGACAGCTCAAGCGCATCACCACCTGTAGTGACCCCTTTAATACGTGCATCAGCAGAACCTAGGTTCTCGGCTAGACCAAAAATACGATCTTCACGGCGCTCAGAAACTAACGCATATTTGATAGAAGAAGATCCGCAGTTAATTACTAATACTGATGTAGACACGTTTAAATACCCGAATTCTAATTGAAATACTTATCCATAATATTGATCTGATTGCAGTTGTATTGATTGATGCAATTTAGATCTGTGATGATGTTTTATCATGGGTTTTTTTATCGTCCTAGATAGACTTTAGGAGATTAGACTTAAGCACTATCGACCCTGAGCACAATAATAATTAAAATTTATCAGTTCATAGTTTTCATTTATTAATAAAATAATCCTCAAAATTTATACGATTTAAGGGATATACATAGAACATAACATGCGGTTGCTGCGCTGTAATCCTCAAATTGTTGCAAAAAGCAGGTAATTTGAACTTTTCTTATTCTTCTTAAGCATTTAATTGTCAAAAAATCTGTTTTCGATTCTATATCCTGTGTGTTTGCAGGCTTATATTTCAATATGTGAACCCTGGGTCTAGTTTTTTAAATCGCCATAAAAAAAGCTGTGCCTTTAATCAGAAAAGCACAGCTTTCATTGTCTTATTGGGTGTTATTGGCGAATTTGACCATCACCAAACACAATCCATTTTTGAGAAGTTAGACCTTCTAGACCGACTGGTCCGCGTGCATGGATTTTATCGGTTGAAATACCAATCTCAGCACCAAGACCATATTCAAACCCATCCGCAAAACGCGTTGAGGCATTGATCATCACTGAACTCGAATCTACACGCGCCAAGAACTGACGAGCCAGACTAAAGTTTTCGGTAATGATCGAGTCGGTATGGTGTGAGCCATATTTGTTGATGTGCTCGATCGCTTCATCTAGGCCAGTAACGACTTTCACTGCCAAAATCGGGCCTAAGTATTCGGTGTACCAATCTTCTTCAGTTGCAGGAACAATCGATTCACCCAAAATGCGCTGGGTTTCAGCACAGCCACGAAGTTCAACTTTTTTCTCAGCATAAAGTTCAGCAATGCGTGGTAAAAACTCTTCAGCGACATTTTCATCGACGAGCAAGGTTTCCATGGCATTACATACGCCATAACGGTGTGTTTTGGCATTAAGCGCAATAGGTAATGCTTTTTGCAAATCAGCCTGAGCTTCCACAAAAACATGGCAGTTACCATCAAGATGTTTGATAACAGGCACACGTGCTTCATTGGTGATACGTTCGATTAAGCCTTTGCCACCACGAGGTACGATCACATCGACATATTCAGGCATAGTAATTAATTGGCCAACCGCAGCACGGTCTGGGGTATTAAGCACTTGAACGGCATGCTCAGGTACACCTGCAGCAGTTAAGCCATGTTGAATCGCTGCCGCAATTGCTTGGTTAGATTCCAAAGCTTCAGAACCACCACGTAAAATAATCGCGTTACCTGATTTAAGCGCTAAAGATGCGGCTTCAAGCGTTACATTCGGGCGAGATTCATAAATCATGCCGACAACACCTAGCGGCACGCGCATTTTGCCCAGCTGAATACCTGTCGGACGAAAGGCCATATCGGTAATTTCGCCAATCGGGTCAGTGAGTGCGATTACATCTTTTAGACCTTGAAGCATGCCTTTAAAGCGTGTGGGGGTAAGTTCTAAGCGATCAAGTAGAGCACTATCCAAGTTGTTGTTATGCGCTTTGGTCATATCCACTTGGTTAGCTGCCAAAATTGCAGTTTCACTGTTTTGTAAAGCAGTATAAATTGCTGATAAGGCATTATTTTTAGTCTGGGTAGAAGCCCCTGCGAGCACACGTGATGCTGTGCGTGCTTGCTGTCCTACCGTTTGCATGTATTGTTCAATAGACTCTTGCATAGCGGTTTGATCACTTAGAAATTTCAACTCGATATTAACAGCCTGTGACTGAACAATGAAGCACTTAAGTGCATATTCGACTGTACATGCTGACCAGAATTAACATTTTGAAATTGTTTTTAGAACAAAAGTAGATAAGCGGCGGGGATATCAGTTGCTTGTAAAATGAACCTCTGTATAGAATGAAACAATAGCGACATTGAAGTCGTACAAATAACGATTAAAGAGCAGGACGCTAAGTCGAGCAGAGTCTCTAAATGAATTCCTGACAATAAAAATAAGGCAGGAATGGAGGAAAGGAATATGAATTCCATTATCCAAATGGATCCCACCGTACAGGAAAGTACGCATTACAGTTTTTTCGATCTGTATGACAAGCAAAGCTTTAAACAGCCTGCCAGAACAACATGGATTGATGGCTGGAAGGTCGAATATATGGCCATTGCACAACCTGAAACGATTCATCGCACCCCGATTGTTATTATTGGTGGGGCATTTCAAAACTTTAATTCCTACAAATATTGTGTCGAACAATTATTTGCGGCAGGCCCTATTATTTTAATTGATTTACCATCCATGGGCTCAAACCAGCAAATTACCAATGTAGATACAGCTGTGTCAGCAGGGACTTTAGAGTTGGGCGATCTGGCGCAGATGTTGGGCGTTTGGCTGGATATCGTCGGGCTAGAAAAAGTATCCGTGATGGGGATGTCACTAGGTTCAGTGGTGGCAGCAGGACTGGCGGATCAACGTCCTGAATTGATTGATCGCATGATATTGATGGGCGTAATGCAAAAAACGCGCAAGAGCTGGCGCATGTTGCTTGAAGAATCCTTGCATTTGATGAAAGAACAACGCATGGATGAATTTGGTCAAGCGGTGATTTTGTATTTGGTCAATCATGCCAAACTGGATGTGACGCGGATGTCACCGACAGCAAAGCGTTTGTTCTTTAGACAAATGGCTGAATTCACCAATACCGAACAAGAGCGTTATGACATTAACTGTAATCGTTTGCTGCGTTTGCAAGACGTGCCGATTCCACAATGTGATGTATTGGTGTCATGCGGGCAGTACGACAGTTTTACTTTGCCACATGAAAATGCAGGCTTTGCCTTGCAATGTCCGAATATGCAATTTGCCATGATTGCCAATGCGGATCATTTACCTCAGTTGCAGCGTCGTAAGGAAACTATGAATTTGTTTGCAACTTATCTACGCGGCGAGTCTATTCAGCAGTTGGAAGGAATCATTCCAATGAGCCGAGAGCAAATGCTAAATATTGAACGCCGTGGCGAAGCGCGTGTAAGTGTACAACAGCCATTCACGCATTTATCTCATCGCCATTCAGACCTCGTGGTTGAAACTCAAATTACGGATTTAAATTATTTCGGCGTGTTGCTGAATGTACAGGCTGAAATGTTGGACTGCATGCACGCATATCCACGGGATTTGGCATTACATCTAGAAGACGAAGAAGGTGAGTTTAAAATTGAATGTCTCATCTTTGACGTTGTGGATACACAGGTTCGCGCTTTGTTTAAGCATGGTAGTTTTGAGTTGGCAGAACGCTTATTGCGCTTTGTACAACGCCAAAAAGAAGATGTGTTGTTATTAGAAGCCGTTAGTTAAAACATGAAAAAGTGAAAAAACAGCGCTTTAGCGCTGTTTTTTTGTTTTGGCATGGACCATCCAAACCAAATCCCCACAATGCTGATCTGCATCGTGGAAAGGAATCACTTGTTCTTGTTGCTGTTGTGGAAAGTATAAGGCCGGCTGAACGACGTCTACTTCTTCAAATCCTGTATGACTGAAGAACTGCTGTAATTCAGCAGGGGATTGAAAATGAAAAGTAAAAGCGCTGCGAGACATGACTTTGAGTAATTTACTACTGGCCCAAATAAAACGTGCTAAACGGTTCTTAACGGGTTCTGGATAGATGTCGGTCAGATAATGCAATTCCTGAAACGAGGCGCCATATTCGGTGATCCCTTGCAATAATTTATTCAGTAGGATTTGATCAAAATAATTAATCAGACCTTCGCTAATCACCACCAAAGGGCGTTCAGGGTCAAAACTCTGAAAAATACGTTCAAAATCTTGAGTGAAAATGTCGCCAGTTAAGACCTCAGGGGCATGCGGGTCAATCTGTTTGAGTGCCTGTGTTTTGATTTTTGCCATATCTGGCAAGTCGAGTTCACGATAGTCAATTTCAGGATGCTTGGTACGAAAATTCCAACCGCGCGGGGAGAGGCCACAGGCAATTTCGAGTACTTGTAGCTGAGGGTGTTGGGCAATGAGTTGATCTAAATGTTGATCGATCATGGCATGGCGCTGTTTAAGCGTCGAACGCATGCTACCGCCCACATTCTTTTCTGCCCAGCTTTCTAAAGGATGGACTAAACGTGCTAAAAATTTGCCTTTACGTGTGGCAAAAACGGGATGCGAAATCCCCATGCTGTACCAAATATAGCCGGTGTAATGTGCAGTAAAGGAAATGTGTCGATGTTCCGATAAACTTTGTGTCATGTCGTCCTGACCTAATGTTGTTTTTATTGGCAATTTTTGTATAGCGCCGAAGCACTTATTTTGTCTTCATCATAAATCAAAAAGGAGCACCTTGTCGTGCTCCATTTTCTAGAATTTTGAAAGTCTTGGATTAGCAATATTGATTTTTAAAATCCACAATACGGTTACGCACGTTTTGCCAGTCCGCTCCGAGTTCAATGCTTTGTCCAATCTCAATTTGTGGGATTTTACCGCGCATACGTTCTAGGCGTTCTTGATTTGGGAGAGCCAAGTTTTGAATGCCATCCAGCGCAATGCATGCAGATTCACGGTTATTACATACAAGGCCCATATCACAACCTGCATTTAATGCTGCTTGCATACGAGCATCTGCGCCGCCAGCGACACAAGCGGCTTGCATGCTTAAATCATCGGAGAATAAAACGCCATCAAATTGGAGCTCTTGACGTAAGACTTTCTGAATCCAATACGGTGAAAATCCAGCAGGATTAGGATCAATATTTTCATAAATCACATGCGCAGGCATTAAGGCATCAAGCTGTGGTTGCAGTTGAATAAAGCTTTGCATGTCTTTTTGGTAGATCTCTTCATAACTACGATGGTCAATAGCAGCAGCGACGTGTGAGTCTGCTTTCACTGAACCGTGGCCTGGGAAATGCTTACCTGTAGATGCCATTCCTGCACGTTTCATACCTTTTAAGAAAGCACTTGCCAGTGGAATGATATCTTGCATATTTTTGGCAAAACCACGGTCACCAATCACATCACTAACATCATTTAGGTCCAGCACTGGTGCAAAACTAAAATCGATGCCGACCGCAAGGACTTCAGCTGCCATCAACCAGCCACATTGTTCAGCCAGTTCAACAGCTTTTTCAGGTTCAGTTAAGTAAAGTTCTCCAAACTTACCCATAGCTGGTAGGAGTGTGAAGCCTTGTTTTAAGCGTTGTACACGACCACCTTCCTGATCGACCGCAATTAAAATATCAGGACGAATTTGACGCATATGGTCGGTTAGGGCACGAACTTGTTCAGGAGATTCAATGTTACGACCAAATAAAATCATGCCGCCAACTTGTGGTGCCTGTAATAGTTCAATATCTTCTTGGGTAAGTTCTGTGCCAGCAATGTCGAGCATTAATGCGCCAATCATATTCGGTGTCCGTGTTGGAATTTTTAAGGAAAAACAATACCTGAATTCTGCAATGATTTGCTACACTTTGTCAGCAGAGAATATGATAAAACTACACGACATAAACATATTAAGTTGTTTAAGATTTTGAATCTATTCAATTCAGGTCGAAAACCAACACGGTAATATTGGTCTTAATACCAAGGAAGTACAAATTATTTATGAAACTTCAAACATTAGCTTGTGCCGTTGCGATTGCGACAGGTGGATTCTTTTTCACTCATGTGGTGAATGACGCAATTGCTGCCAATAATACAGAAGCAGTGAGCGCGGGTACCATTCAGCCCACACAAGAGCAAGCCTTGGTCTCACGTCAGCTTGCAACATTGGTAGACCGTCAACACTATTTAAATCAGCGTTTAGATGTTAATACATCTAACCGTATTTTAGATTTTTATATTGATAGTTTAGACGCTGAACATACGTTGTTCTTGGCATCGGATATTGAAAATTATAAAAAACGTTATGGCTCAACTTTTGGCGCAAATCTCAAAGCGGGCAATTTAACAGGGCCGTATGCCATTCATGCGCAATATCGTGAGCGCTTAAAACAGTTCTACACCTATATGTTGGAAGAGCTGAAAAAGCCACAGAATTTAAATCAACCGAATAACTACATCGAAACCGATCGTGAAAAAGCGCCATTCTTTAAATCGACAGAAGAACAGCGTGCGCATTGGAATAAAATGTTGGTCTCTCAGCTGATCAACTTAACCATCAGCAAAGAAGAAGAGAAAGCCAAACAAAAAGCGTTGAAAGATGACCCAACACTGGCAAATGGTCAAGACTTAACAGGTCCTGAAGACTTAACACCTGTACAGACTTTAACCAAGCGTTATACACGTCAGTTAGAGCGGATTAGTCGTTTAAAAAGCGATGATGTGCTTGATAAAACTCTGAATGCCATGATGCTGACGTATGATCCGCACAGTAATTACTTTCCACCTGTAGATGCGATGGAATTGAACCGTCAAACCACGCTGCAATTGGAAGGGATTGGGGTATCGATCCGTCCTGAACGTGGTAATGAAGACTACACCAAAATCGAGACGATTGTGGAAGGTGGGCCAGCCAGCAAATCAGGACAAGTGAAGTCAGGCGATCGCATCGTTGGTGTTGCCCAAGATGGCGACAAAATGGTCGATGTGATTGGTTGGCCGAGCAATGAAATTGTCGGACTGATTCGTGGTAAACGTGGCACCAAAGTGACTTTACGTTTATTGGGTGCTGGTGCGTCCATGAATCAAGCGCGAAATGTCACTATTGTACGTGATGTAATTCAAGAAGAAGATGCAGGCGTGCGTTCACGTACCGTTGAAATTGAACGTGATGGCAAAAAACATAAGTTTGGTGTGATTGAAATTCCATCGTTTTACTTAAACTATCGTGCACGTCGTGCGGGTACAGATTACCGTTCTGTGTCGGAAGATACCAATAAAGCTTTAAAAACTTTAGATGCGCAAAATGTTGAAGGCATCATCATTGACTTGCGTAACAACCCTGGTGGCTCACTTGAAGAAGTAGCACGTATGCTTGGACAAGTGATTAAATCAGGTCCAGTGGTGCAAATCCGTGATGGTAATGGCAATGTCAGCGTGTTTGAAGATGATGATGGTGGCGCGCAAACTTATGCAGGCCCATTGGCGGTATTGATTAATTTGGCTTCGGCTTCTGCGAGTGAAATTTATTCTGCTGCGATTCAAGACTATGAGCGTGGTGTGGTGATTGGTAGTACCACAACGGGTAAAGGAACAGCGCAGGTACAACTTGACTCTTTAGCCTATGGTCAAGCAACCTTAACGCAACGTAAATTTTACCGAGTGACGGGCGGCAGTACCCAAAATAAAGGGGTCGTACCGGATATTAAGCTGGTCGATATTTACAATGAAGAGTTTGGTGAGCGTAAATCGAAAAATGCTTTACAGTGGGATACTATTCCAACTGCACCGTTTAAACGTGAAGGCTCGATCCAAGCCTATGTTCCAGATTTGATTAAGTCATCTCAGCAACGCGTCACGATTGATCCTCAATTTAAGTATTTAGAGCAACGTACAGCGATTGCAAAAAAGACGGATGAGCAAAAGCGTGTGGTACTCGACTTAACGAAGCGTAAAGCTGAATTATTGGCACTTGAGCAAAAGTCTTTGGATGCTGAAAATCAACGTCGTAAAGTGGTGGGTCAAAAGCCTTATGCCAACTGGGAGAGCTACCAAGCGTCTATGGATGCATTGGTGGAAGCACGTGCGAAAATGAAGGCGAACCAACGTCCAGCACTGCCTGAAGAAGAAGTCTTTGTGATGGAAGCAGCGAATGTGCTAATGGACTATGCCAAATTACAAGGTACGAATCCAACAACAGCAGCCAAAAAGTAAGCCATTCATCCATAAAAATATTGAGCTGATTGCTTAAGTTTTTGACGGAAAAGATGAATTTACCTATTGAGAAATAGCGAGCTACGGCTCGCTATTTTTTTGTGTAGAGAGGCATGATTTAAATCTAGAAAACAATATAGAAATCAATCTAATTTATTCATTTTATTATGGTTAGAAACTGTTCTAAAATAAAAACCACCTGATGCATTTTTTATCAAAAGTTTAAGTTTTAGTGAACTTGATCAAGCTTTCTTTTTTTAAATTAATCAGTTGCTTAAAATCTTGAAAGAAAGACTTGACCATTATCGTAGACTAATAGATTCTAAGGGAAAATAAGTAAGTAATTGAAAACGTAACAAGTTAAAGGGAAGAGATAGATTGGGTAATTCGGTTAAAGAAAGTGCCACGATAACCTAAGCGGAACGCTTGATATGACTCATATTCATTATGATTACAGTCTGGTCGCTGGTTCAATCGTAGTTGCATTATTAAGTTGTTACTTTGCTGTTTCACTCGAACAAATGTTGTTTCGTGGAACACGACCAAGATATGAAAATGTCATTTTATTCTTCAGCGGTGCAATTTTAGGTGCTGCGATCTGGTGCATGCATTTTGTAAGCATGATAGCCAGCCATTTGCCTTCAAGCCATAGTTTCGATACCAGTCTGACCCTGATATCCTATTTTATTGCTTTCGTTGCTTCCACTTTTGCTGTGTGGTTAACCACACGACAGACATTACCTTTTCCTCGTTTAATTTTAGGTTCAGTGTTAATGGGCCTTGGCATTTCCGGCATGCATTATACCGGTATGCTGAGTTTAGCCGTTCAGGGCTATGAACAACGGTATGAACCTTTAATTGTTATCTGTTCAATTTTAGTTGCGATCTGTGGTTCGGGTTTGGCCTTTTGGATGACGTTTAAAAATAAATATTCGCCAAAACGGAATATTTTGAATGTCTTTGTCGCATTAATGCTGACTTTTAGCATTGTGGCTATGCATTATATTGGTATGGCGGCTGTTGATTTTGTACCGCTAAACTCGATGGATGTATTGGTGGCAGCGCAGATAAACCATAATTTATTGCTGTTTATTGTCTTATTTGTCACCAGTTTATTGTTGATGGCAGCCTTTAGTGTAGCGGTATTAGAACAACGTTTAGAGCATCGCAGTTTACAGTTGATGCGTGCAAATCGAGAATTGGCCAATCAAGCGGTACAAGACAATTTGACCCGTTTACCTAATCGACTGTTTTTGGCTGAATATGCACATTTTCTATTTACAGAGCATCGCTTAAGACAAGATAAAATTGCTTTTATTTATATTGATATCGACCGTTTTAAAGCGGTCAATGATGTGTTTGGACACCATATGGGTGATCAATTGCTGATTCAAATTGCCACGCGAATTCATCGTTTAATCGATGATCAAGCCAAATTGCTACGAATCGGTGGCGATGAGTTTCTGATTGTGCTTGAGTCGGCAAGCAATGACTCTGCGACAGCAATGTCTGAAAAAATATTGGAATTGATGCAAGAAAGCTTTTTGATTGCAGGCAAGGAAATCAATATTTCAGGCAGTATTGGTATTGCGATGTACCCTGAACATGGTGCGAACCTACAAGATCTGCTGATCAATGCAGATACAGCAATGTTGAGTTCAAAGTATCAAGGGCGGAATACCTATTCATTTTTTAATTATACCGCTGACCAATTTGAAGAAAAAAGTCAGACGAAACTGATCAATGATTTATATAAAGCGGTAGAAGAACAACAATTTATCTTATTTTATCAGCCAAAATTCAATGCCACTGATCGTGAAATTTGTGGGGTTGAGGCCTTAATTCGTTGGAATCATCCAACCTTAGGTATGCTGACGCCAAATAAGTTTATCAATGGTGCGGAAAAAACTGGACTGATTATTGCCATGGGCTATTGGGCGCTTGAAGAAGCCTGTAAGCAAATTCAGCACTGGGAAAAGCTGAATATGCCGCTGTATCCGATTGCGGTCAATTTATCGGCCATCCAGTTTGAGCATAAACATTTATTTAGTACTTTAGAGTCGCTTTTTGCACGTTATGAAATTAACCCGTCAAATTTAATTATTGAAATTACCGAGTCAACAGCGATGCATCATATCGATGCCAGTATCGTGACTTTTGAACATTTGAGACAGATGGGGATTAAAGTTGCGATTGATGACTTTGGAACAGGACATTCAAGTTTCTTGTATTTAAAAGAACTACCTGTAGATGAGCTGAAAATTGACCGTGAATTTATCCGCAATTTGAGCGTTGGCTCTAAAGAAGAAATTATTTTAGAAAGTATTATTCACTTGGCAATTCGACTGGGGCTAACAGTCACTGCAGAAGGTGTAGAGACAGAACAACAAGCAGAAATTTTAAAACGTTTAGGTTGCCAACAGTTACAAGGATATTTGTTAGGAATGCCGATGCCAGTGGTACAGCTTGAAGAAAGCATGAAAGCGAAAGTTGAATAAGGTCATTTGTAGTCTGATCGCATTGCCAATGTGTATAGAAAAAAAGAAAATGAAATGTGCTATATCGTCGATAAAAACAGGTCGTCATCCAATGTAAAACATCAAGACACGCCACGCTAAGATTTTGACTCAACCCGATGTGGTTGATTATTTTTAATGGTCAATCTGATACAATATCGCCAATTTTCCATATTGATCAGATCTGATCTTTTGCACTGCGAGTTTTGCAGTAGGTGTCTTTCATGAGTTTTAAAGAAGAATTAGCGACACAGGTCGCTCAGCGACGTACTTTCGCTATTATTTCCCACCCCGATGCCGGTAAAACCACAATGACAGAAAAACTGTTGTTATGGGGACAGGCGATTCAGGTTGCAGGTATGGTAAAAAGCCGTAAATCTGATCGTGCGGCAACGTCTGACTGGATGGAAATGGAAAAAGAACGTGGGATTTCGATCACCACTTCGGTTATGCAGTTCCCGTTTAAAGACAAGATGATTAACTTGCTCGACACCCCAGGGCATGAAGACTTTTCTGAAGATACCTACCGTACATTAACTGCCGTTGACTCTGCACTTATGGTGATTGATGGTGCAAAAGGTGTCGAAGATCGTACGATCAAGTTGATGGAAGTGTGTCGTATGCGCGACACGCCGATTATTTCATTCGTCAACAAAATGGACCGTGAAATTCGTGAGCCATTAGAATTGCTTGATGAAATCGAAAACGTTTTAAAAATTAAATGTGTTCCGATTACTTGGCCACTGGGCACAGGTCGTGACTTTGCCGGTGTATTTAACCTACTCGAAGAAAAGTTCTACGTTTATAAGGCAGGTTTCGGTTCAACCATTACGGATATTGAAGTCCGTGATGGCTATGACTATGCAGATTTGCGTGAAAAAGTCGGTGATCTCGCTTGGGCTGCATTTGAAGAATCATTGGAATTGGTTCAAATGGCCAATGAACCTTTAGACCGTGATGAATTTTTGGCAGGTCGTCAAACGCCAGTCTTGTTTGGTACGGCACTCGGTAACTTTGGTGTGGACCACGTTTTGGATGCATTTAGTCAATATGCGCCTGAACCTAAAGCACATCCAACTCAAGACCGTAAAGTTGAAGCGACTGAAGAAGGCTTCACTGGTTTCGTCTTTAAAATTCAAGCCAATATGGATCCAAAACACCGTGACCGTATTGCATTCATGCGTATCTGTTCGGGTAAGTATGAAAAAGGCTTAAAAATGAAACATGTGCGTCTAGGTAAAGATGTGCGTATTAGTGATGCCTTAACGTTCCTTGCCGGTGACCGTCAACACCTTGAAGAAGCATGGCCGGGTGACATTATCGGTTTGCATAACCATGGTACGATTCAAATCGGTGATACTTTCACTTCGGGTGAAGATTTACATTTTACCGGTATTCCTCACTTCGCCCCTGAAATGTTCCGTCGCGTGCGTTTAAAAGATCCTTTGAAGTCAAAACAGCTACAAAAAGGCTTAAAAGAACTTTCAGAAGAAGGGGCTACTCAGGTCTTTATGCCTCAAAACAGTAACGACTTAATCGTGGGTGCTGTGGGTGTGCTTCAGTTTGAAGTTGTGGCTTATCGTCTGAAAGAAGAATACAAAGTTGATTGTATTTATGAGCCTGTAAGTATCAATACCGTACGTTGGGTATCGTGTGATGACGAGAAAAAATTCAACGAATTTAAGAAAAAAGCACACGACCAATTGTCTGTCGATGGCGGTGGTCATTTAACTTATCTTGCACCAAGTCGTGTGAATTTACAGTTAATGCAAGAACGTTATCCGGATATCGTGTTCAGCAATACACGTGAACACTAAGTTGTTCTTTTACAGAAATAAAACAGCTTCTTCGTGAAGCTGTTTTATTTTGTGGTAGAGTTTTTAAATCCATACATTACGCAATCATTTGGTCGTTTAGGACATCATGAAAAAATTCAAGGATGCTACAGTTTTTGCACTTTTGGGGAGTGTTTTGCTGCTCAGTGCATGTGATTCAGGAAAAGAAAACAAAGCGACAAAGCCGGCCGACGGTGGTGCTTCTGAAGCGGCTGTGATTAATCCAGATGTTTTGCCTTATTTAAATATCCAAGAGCAAGCCGCAAAAATCGCCAAACCGTTTTGTGAAAATAAAAGTTGTATTGATTTAGAGATACAAACCATTCAGACCGTAGATACATGGTTGAATGGCTGGATTGAAAAGAATCAGGCCAGCGTCGTACAAGATCAGATTGCATTAAAGCAAAATATGAATCTCCAACAAGCCGTCGATGCGTATGTGAAAAAATCAGATGCTTGGCAGGCAGAGTTTAAAACCAATAAAGCCTATGAATTGGCCATGTACACACGAGTTCCATATCAACAGAATCAATATGTGTTGCTGCAAATCGGTGTTGATACCAAACAGGAAAATATCACGGTCAAAGAGCGTTATTATTTTTTTGTGGCAGACCGCCGTGCGAAAAAGAATCTTAAACCTTTAGATATTATTGATGCAAAGCAACAGCAAAATATGGATGCTATTGTGCAGCAAGCCTATAGCAAATGGCTAGATGAACAAGAGGTAGATGTCAAAAAATCGGCACCGAAAAAACTCTATTGGGGCCAAGCAGATTGGTTCTTTGATCAAGAAGGTGTCGGTTTGCATTACCGTACAGATGAAATTGTCAAAGATGGTAAACAACTGGATATTTATCTCAGCAAAGCACAAACACAACAAGTATTGAAAGCTGACGTTTATCAGCATATGTTCTAAACAACGAAAGTATTTAATTTGATAAGATATTTACCAAAATAAATATCAATCATTCGAAATGAAAGGTTGAAGCAATGGTGCAAAAAAATAAAATTTGGGCAAGCTCAATATTGGCAGTTTCTGTTGCATTCACGGCGTGTCAGCCACAACAAGCTGAACCTGAAAAAAAGCCGGATCAAGCCAAAACTGAACAGCCAGATTTGAGTGCAAAACTGATTGGTGATGCGGAAAAATTACAACTGAATTTACCTGAATGTGATGGCGGGGTCTGTCCTGAAATTTCAGTTGAACGCTTAAACAGTAATCAAGCCTTTATTGATGAATTTATTGATGCGAAAATCTTAAAACAGTTAGACGAAATTCTATCTATTTCGCCTTTAGAAGATAAGACGCTGAGCACTGATGCTCCCGCTGCAAGTGAAGTTCCTGCAGCATCTGAAACAAAATCTGCTTTGGCCAAGGTTGAAACGCCCAAATTAAAATTGGAAAAAGCCACGCAGCCTTATATGCAAGCGTTTTTAAATTTAGATAAAGAATTGAAATCTTTAAGTGCCAATCAGCAAATCAGTTTGATGATTAAACCTAAAATATTGAATGCTGAAAAACCCTTGGCAACAGTGGTTTTAAATACCAGTTCATATTTAGGTGGAGCGCATGGTTCTTCTGCACAGCAATATTATAACTTCGATTTAAGCACTCAAAAATTGGTACAGCTCAATGACATATTATTGCCTAATCAACGTGCAGAGCTTGAAAAGCGGGGCTATGAAGTCTTTAAAACTTGGGTGAAAGATGCCAAGTTGGCAGACAATATTCAAGAATACGAACAGATTTGGAAATTTAAACTGTCTGATAATTTTTATCTGAGTCAGCAAGGTTTAATTTTGCAATATGCCGAATATGAAATTGGGCCGTATGTGGTGGGTTTACCTCGCTTGACCATTCCCTATGATCAATTGCAAAGTGTATTGAAAAAGCAATATCTACCTCCAGTTGAAGCTGTTGAAGCTGTTGAAGCTGTTGAAGCTGTTGAAGCCTCAGCCGCAAAAGCAAATTAATTAGTTCAATGACTTACTCACTGTTTGATACGCATACGCATTTTGATGTCCCTGATTTTGACGCTGATCGGGAACAGTTGGCGTATGCTGCCAAACAGGCGGGTGTCGATGCGTTAGTATTGATTGGTTTTTTACAGTCACGTTTTCAAGATTTGCTGCAAACTCAAGAGTTTTTAGCTCGTTTATCCAATGTTCCAAAAAGCTATTTAGCTCCCGGCTTACATCCGTTTTATATTGAGCAACATCGTACAGAACATTTGCTCGATGTGGAGCAGATGCTAAAGCAGCATGATTGTGTTGCTGTCGGTGAAATAGGTTTAGATACCTTTTTGAAACAGCATAAACAGCCTGAACTTTTTCAAAAGCAGCAGCAGTATTTTTCCGCACAACTTGAGTTAGCACAGCAGTTTGATAAACCCATTTTGCTGCATATTCGCAAATCCCATGCGGAGATGCTTTCGATGCTAAAGCAGCATCAATTTAAACTCGGTGGTATCGCACATGCATTTAGTGGTGGTGTTGAAGAAGCGAAGGCATTTACCAAACTAGGTTTTAAAATTGGTATAACAGGGCAAATCACCAATCCTAATGCAAAAAAATTACATCAAGTGGTTCAGACTTTGGATGTAGATCATTTGGTCTTAGAAACCGACTGTCCAGATATGACACCCTTATGTTGTCAGCATTCGACGGAAGGGCGTACTCGTAATACGCCGGTCAATTTGCCCTATGTCTTGCAGGGGTTAGCTCAGAGCTTAAACCGTACTGAATCTGAGATTGCACAGATCTTATGGACTAATTCATTACAAGCATTGCATCTGGACGCTTAAGGGCCAATAAATATTGATGCTGCTTGATTGAATCTAGTTTCATTCGCATCGTGCATGCAATGATGGTTTTCTAAAAAAAGGCGCATTATGCAATTTCTAAAATGCTTTAGACTTGGCATTATGCTGTTAAATTATTTTGAGTGAGTTTCACATGGCACAAGGACTATTGGCTGGCAAACGCTTTTTAATCGCGGGTATTGCAAGTAAGTTATCAATCGCATTTGGTATTGCGCAAGCTTTACATCGCGAAGGTGCAGAACTGGCTTTTACATATCCAAATGAAAAATTAAAAAAACGTGTAGATGATTTTGCTGAACAATTTGGTTCAACTTTAGTTTTCCCATGTGATGTCGCAGTGGACGCTGAAATTGATACCGCTTTTGCTGAACTTGCTAAACATTGGGATGGTCTAGACGGTGTTGTGCATTCAATTGGTTTTGCACCGGCACATACTTTAGATGGCGATTTCACTGATATTACCGACCGTGAAGGTTTTAAAATTGCTCACGACATCAGCGCATATAGCTTTATTGCGATGGCTCGTGCGGCAAAACCTTTATTGGCTGCACGTCAAGGTTGCTTATTGACGCTGACTTACCAAGGTTCTGAACGCGTAATGCCAAACTATAACGTTATGGGCATGGCAAAAGCGTCACTAGAAGCAGGCGTACGTTATTTGGCAACAAGTCTTGGTGCTGAAGGTATTCGTGTAAATGCGATTTCAGCAGGTCCGATTCGTACCTTAGCGGCTTCAGGGATTAAATCTTTCCGTAAAATGTTAGACCTAAATGAAAAAGTCGCACCACTTAAACGCAATGTAACTATTGAAGATGTCGGTAATGCAGCATTGTTCCTTTGCTCGCCTTGGGCAAATGGTATTACAGGTGAAATTCTGTATGTTGATGCTGGCTTTAATACTGTAGGTATGAGCGCTGATCTGATGGCAGATGCTGAGTAATTCTCTTTAAGTTCCCTCTCCCTTTGGGAGAGGGCTAGGGTGAGGGAATAAAATCCTCTACCCTTGCGAAACAGTATTTCTCATCTCCTAGAAGAAGAGGGAATAAATAAAGCAATAAAAAAGACCGCTAAAAGCGGTCTTTTTTAGATTTAAAGATAAGCGATTAAGCTTGGCCTTCAGCAGCAGTTTGCGCACGTTGCAAATTCGCTTCGAATTCAGCATCGAAGTTAATTGGTGTAAGCAATAATTGTGGGAAGCTGCCTTTAGTAACCATATCGTTCACTGCTTCACGTAGGAATGGGAACAAGATATTTGGGCAGTAAGCACCAAGAATGTACGGAAGACGTTCTTCTTCAATGCTATCGATCAGGAAGATACCTGCTTGAGTAACGTCAACGATAAATGCAGTGTCACCCGCATTGTTCGCTTGAACGACAACTTTCAGTGAAACTTCGAAGTGTGTTGGATCAACTTTTTCTGCAGAAGAAGAAAGGTTGATATTTAGTTCAGGCTGCCATTCTTTAGTAAATACTTGAGCCCCAGGTACTTCGAAAGAAATATCTTTAGTATAAATACGCTCTAATGCCAATTGTGGTTGAGCTTGTTGTTCTTCACTCATTGTTTATTCCTTAATATGAGGTGACGATTTATGTTTAAAATTAAGATAGCATGCTGTCGAGTTTGCCTTCACGCTCTAAAGCATAAAGTTGGTCAAAACCGCCAATAAACTGATCATTAATAAAAATTTGAGGAACGGTACGGTGGTTGGT
This sequence comes from Acinetobacter sp. YH01010, assembly GCF_013420775.1. Taxonomy (NCBI): domain Bacteria; kingdom Pseudomonadati; phylum Pseudomonadota; class Gammaproteobacteria; order Moraxellales; family Moraxellaceae; genus Acinetobacter; species Acinetobacter sp. YH01010. The sequence goes on from NZ_VOYF01000004.1 coordinate 144,720, forward strand.
GCGTTGCATCAATTCAACACGTACTTCAGGCGCTTCATTTGATAAATTAATTTCTTTATAAGCCACGCCTTTACGCTCTAGGAGCTGTTTTGCACGAATGCAGTAAGGACATACAGTTGTTGAATAAATCGTAACTTCAGCCATGTTAATCTCCTAAGAAGCGCTTATTTGCTTTTAACTAGAGGTAAGCCTTGAGCTTTCCAGTTGCTAATGCCGCCGTCTAAACGGTATGCATCTGCATGACCGACTTGTTGCAATGCAGAACCTGCCACTTGACCAAGGTTACATACAAAAACCAACGGGCGATCAGAAGTTTTTAACTCTTCAATGTGTTTTGTAATTTGGCTATATGGAATATTACGGCTACCGCTAATATGACCTTCGCGGAAGTCTTTCGCATCACGTAAGTCAATCAATTGAGCATTTTTAGCTTTAACTAAAATCCCTAAAGATTGAGGTGAAATTTTGCGACCATTACGCTGGCCTTCAAGAATAAAGAACAGCACGACCAATACAGCCAGCGTTCCAAATAAGAAGGGGTGATTCCCCATAAATTCGAACCAACGTTCCACAATTCACCTAACTACAATTTTAAATTGCCAAGAGTATAGCCCATAAATATGGTGATCAAAATCACCCCTTCAAGGGCATGAACAGAATAAAAATTAATTTTTTTGCTGCGCTTCCGTAATTTCGTCGATCAGACGTAAATAACTGTCTAATCGGCGCGGTAAAATTTCGCCATTTTGAGCCGCCATTCTAAGCGCACATTGCTTTTCATGTTTATGCGTACAGTTACGGAACTGGCAATAGCCCAAATGTGACTCGATCTCAGGGAAACCTTGCTGAACTTTTTCCAATTCTAGGTGCCATAAACCAAATTCACGGATTCCTGGTGAATCAATCAATGCAGAACCTTCACCAAACGCAATTAAGCGCGTAGAGGTGGTGGTGTGCTGACCGAGCGCGGAGTTTTCCGAAATAATATTGGTTTTTTGCGCAGCATCCGGAACAATGGCATTAATTAAAGTACTTTTACCAACCCCAGACTGACCTACAAATGCGACAGTTTCACCTGAAAGGCGAGCAGAAAGTGCGCTTAAGTCACCATCAGATTGAGTTTGCATGACCTCATAGCCCAAGTCACGATATTCTTGTAATAGCGTTAAGATCGGATCGTTGTCTTTAAGCAAGTCGGATTTATTTAAGACCAATAATGCTGGAATATAGGCATCTGCACAGGCCACTAAATAGCGGTCAATCAGGCCTGGCGCTGGCTCAGGAAGTGGTGCAAATACAATCACAATCAGGCTGACATTGGCTGCGACAGGTTTCACTTTGTGATAACGGTCAGGGCGTGTCAGTAAAGATTGGCGTGGATGAATCGCGGTAATAATCCCTAAACCTGTAATCGGGTCAGCTTGCCATTTGACACGGTCACCCGTCACCAATAATTCGAGATTGGTACGGGTATGGCAGCGCCAAACACTGCCTAATTCGATGGGTTTCCAATGGGGTTCAGGTTCACCTGCTTGCACAATGGGTTTTTCAGGATGTTGGTCGGGTGTAGACAGCGCTTGAACTTCAAGTTGACGACCATAATGTTGGACGACCAAGCCTTCCAAATCTGCAGAAGTATCGATTTCTTCCTGACGAGATTTATGTTGCTTCTGAATGCGACGTTGCTGCTGTTCAGTCAGTCGGCGCTTACGAATTAAAGCCATTCATATCCTAAAAAACCATGAAAACTAGATGGCAAAAATAGCATGAAAGCAGGGGCTATTTACAGCGCAAGCCCAATAAATTTGCTACTATGTTCATTTTTACAGCCTAATAAGATTGCACATTTATGAGCAGCACACCTGATACACGCCTGATTTGGATTGACCTTGAAATGACAGGTCTAGATACAGATAACGACCAGATTATTGAAGTTGCAACAATTGTGACGGATGATAATTTAAATATTCTGGCGGAAGGGCCTGTGCTTGCGGTACATCAGTCTGACCGTGTGCTCAATGCGATGGATGAATGGAATACTCGCCAACATGGTCAATCAGGCCTAATCGAACGTGTACGTCGTAGTAAATTAACAGCACAAGATGCTGAACAGCAAACTTTAGAATTTTTGAAAAAATGGGTGAATCCAAAATCATCACCAATGTGTGGTAACTCAATTTGCCAAGATCGTCGTTTCTTGCATCGTTTGATGCCTGAAATGGAACAATACTTCCACTACCGTAATCTCGATGTATCATCAGTGAAAGAATTGGCGAAACGCTGGCGCCCAGAGATCATGGGGGGCTTGAAGAAAAATGCCTCGCATTTAGCAATGGATGATATCCGTGACTCGATTGCAGAGCTCAAATACTACCGTGAATATTTCTTTATTATGAATAAAGACTAAGGTTGTAAGATCGAAAAAGAGGCGAAAGCCTCTTTTTTTTATCCGAGATATTTTCTCTATCTTTGGTAGATGTTGGCTTGATGAATCTCGAGAAAATTTGCAGGTTGAGCCAAATCGGTAAAGCCAAATTGACGATATAAACCATGTGCATCCGCCGTCGCAAGCAACATGCGTCTTAGATCTGCGGAGCCACATTTTTCAAATAAAGTACTCACAATTAATTTTGAATAGCCTTTGCCTCTATGCTCATCGGCGACATAAATATCGGCTAAATAAGCAAAAGTTGCATAATCCGTAATGGCACGACCAAAACCGATGAGTTCTTCATCGAGAAGTAAGGCCACGGCCAAAGAGTTTTCAATCGCTTTTTTCACCACATGTTTTGGAATATCTTTTGACCAATAGGTATGGCTTAAAAAGCGATGCACTGTGTCTAAATCCATTTTATTTTTGTCATCTGTAATTTTTAAATTATTTGGCAGAGGATGGATCTCCATGGCAATACACACTTGATTTTTTGATCTATGGTTATACTTTTTAAAGCAGACCTCCGTTCGCTGTAAATGTTTATTTTGATGGATTTAGACCTGATGCGAATGCCGCTCTATTGCGATGTATGCTGAATTGCGTTTTATCAAAGAAAAAAAGCAGTGAATTTGCTAAAATGGCGGCTGATTTAACACTGCCTCCAGACCTATGACTGAACTGCTCCAAGATGATGAATATGACCGCCGTTTTGCTGGCGTAGCCAAAATATATAGTGATGAAAGTTTTCATCATTATGAAAAAAGTCATGTCATGGTGATTGGGATTGGTGGTGTAGGCTCATGGGCGGTCGAAGCTTTAGCGCGTACAGGTATTGGTGAGCTAACCTTGGTCGATATGGATGTAGTTGCTGCATCGAATATTAATCGACAATTGCCTGCCATGAGCACGACACTGGGACATGAAAAAATTGAAGTGATGGCAGAGCGCTGCCGTGCGATTAATCCCCGAATCAAAATAAATTTAATTGATGATTACTTAACACCTGAAAATGTCAAAGAAATTTTGGCAGGTGATCCTGACTTGATTTTAGATTGCATAGATGATGTGAAGGCCAAATTTGCCTTAATGCTACATTGCCGTTTTAATAAAATTCCGTTGATCGTTTCCGGTGGAGCAGGGGGTAAACTTGATCCGCTGAAAATCCGAGTCGCAGATTTATCAAGAACAGAGCAAGACCCGATGTTAGCTAAATTGCGCACACAATTACGCTGCAAAGGCATTTGTAAAAAGCCGAAAGAAAAGTTTGGGATTACCTGTGTTTATTCGATTGATAATCCATTTTCCAGTGCTGATGTTTGTCCAAGTGCGGGCTTACGTTGTGGTGGATATGGTTCAGCAGTAGTGGTGACGTCCAGCTTTGCGATGGTGGCTGTGTCAGAGGTGCTCAAAAAACTTGATGCAAAACGAGCAAAAGCATGACAGTTATCTCATTTTGAAAAAAATAAAGCACCGAATTCGGTGCTTTTTTTGTATATAGAATTAAAATCAGACACAATGTTGGAATAATTAAAATATTGATTTTTTTGGGGCGAGTATGTGGTTTTTACTGATACTAATTTTGGGGATGGGAGTACTTGCGTTTTGGATGTGGAAAAGACCCGATCCAGTGAAACGCGATCAGGCTAAAGCGGTTGGGCATGACTTGTGGATAGACCAATTAGATGCGCAGCTGAAATTCGCAGAACGTTTAATGCTTGATGCACCAACCGACTATGCGCGTGCCTATGAATTGTATCAAAATTTGGCCAAACAGCATGAAATTCCGCAGGCCTATGTCGCTATGGGGCAGATGCATTTACAAGGCTTAGGCCGAGAAGTCAGTGTGGAAAATGCGCTGGCTTTATTGGAAAAAGCCAATAGTTTAGGCAGTGATGATGCTGCATATGTGTTGGGGCAAGTTGAAGAAGGTATCTATGGCGGAGTGCCCAATATTGAGAAAGCACAATATTGGTATCGACATGCGATTTCACGCGGTCATTTGGATGCACAATATCGACTCGCCGAATTAAACCCAGAAGATCAAACACATGCCGAGCGGCAACATTTAGATTTGTTGCAAAAAAATGCGGACAATGGACATGCCAATTCACAGTATCAATTGGCACAGTTCTATTTAAAACAAGCCACGCCAAATATTGCTCTAGGATTGGAATATTTACTGAAAGCTGCCCAACAAGATCATATGGCGGCTATTCAGCAATTGCAGCAGTTCTATGCTCAAGGAAAGTATCTTGCGCAAAATGATGAAAAGTCATTGCAATATTTAAAGCGAGGATTGCTACTCGGGCACCAGCAGCAGTTGTATGAATATTATCAAGCAGTATTGATGGGTAAGATCGATGTCGATCAGCGTCAGCGGGTTTATCATGATCTTTTGCAGCAGGCCAAAGAGCACAAAGTTGCTGCAGCCAGCCGATTATTAGGTATTGCACATTTTCATGGTTGGTACTTGGAGAAGCAGGAAACTTTAGGTTTTCGCTTTCTGACCGAAGCTGCTCAACTTAAAGATGCTGAAGCGATTAGTCTTATTGCCGCACTGTATTTTGAAAAGTATTTGGTTCGTGATGATCCGCAAAAAGCATTTGAGTTATATCAAACAGCGTATCAATTCAAACCATTATTCATTAACCAAGTTGGTTTGGCCCTATGCTATCTACACGGCGTCGGTGTTGAGCGAAATATCAAGCAAGCGCAGCAACTTTTAGTTGAAGCGGCAAGACACTTAAATGATATGTCCATTACTTGTGTCGCCGATCAAAACTATGTGATTGGACGTTTTTATGCATTGCCAGAGTATCCATTAGCACATCGTGATTACTGTTTGAGTTATCTGGAAAAAGCCGCAGAACAAGGTTCGCAGGATGCTGCTTGGTATCTCTACCGTTTAGCCGTGGACAATATCTTACCTGATCTACAATTTGATGATGCTCAAACACAGCGGGCATTGTTGAAAGCGGCAAAATTAGGTCATCCTGATGCACTCACGCAACTAGGTCTAGTTAATTTAAAAGGACAATGGGGAACACAAGATTTCCAACAAGCGTTGCAGTATTTCTCGCAAGCGGCGGGATTAGGAAATGTGACTGCCTTGTACCAGCTTGGTGAAATGTCAGAACATGGTTTAGGTGTACAGCAAGATTTAACCCAAGCGCATAGCTATTATGCACAAGCGGCTCAGGGGATGAATGCTGTGGCGTTAACGCGATTGGGCTATTTATATATTCATGGCATGGGCGTAGAGCGTGATCTTAAAATTGCACAGCAATATTTGGAAAAAGCGGCCTTGCAAGGCTATGTCGAAGCACAAGAACAATTGGAGAATATTCACGCATTTTTAAATGCCAATTAATCGTGATGCAAAGCAGTAAGGTAATATGAAGAGACCTGAAGTTTAGTTTGATGGTCTCTATATTTTTTTAATGCAGAAATAAATAGAGTAAACATAACATAAAGAATTAATGTGGAAATTTGAATTTTTACTTACATAAAACCCAACAAAGCAGGCAGTTTATGCCTAGAAAAATATGAGTTTTTTTGATTAAATACCCCGCATATTTTATAAAAATCTGATTTTAGATAATAACGATGCTGAACAATATATATTCTGCAATTGAAAAATTGGGCATTAGTCCACAAAAACGTGCTTTGCACATTCAATTTTCAAATTCGACATTAAATCAGGCGGTATTTTTACAACGCATTGATGGGGAACATGCCTTAAGTGAAGGTTTGAATGTTCAGCTCATCTGTCTCTCAACTTCTGCCACGCTCGAACTGAAACAATTTATTGGCACACAAGTCGCAATTGATCAGGTGACCGATGCGGGGCAACTTTTTCGTATTACCGGGATCATTACTGAAGCATTTCAAGGCCAAAGTGATGGTGCATTAACGCTATATAAGTTGACCTTAGAAGATGCAACGGCATTGTGGTATAAGCGTCGTAATAGCCGTGTGTTTATGAATAAATCGGTCAAAGATGTGGTCGAGATTATTTTTAAAGAATGGCAAAAAAAGAGCCCACTTTTTGCAGCGAGCTTAAGTTTGGACTTAAGTGGCTTAAAAAAAGAGTATGATGTTCGACCATTCATGATGCAAAGTAATGAAACCGACTATGATTTTATTACCCGCTTATTACGCAGTGAAGGCATTCATTGGTTGGTTGATGAAGCTCAATCTTTTGTAACATCGTCTGCGACACCCATAGCAGCTCAAAAGCTACGTTTGATTGATGATAATAGTCAATATCAAGCTTTGGAGCGACGTAATATCCGTTTTCATCGCAGTAGTGCGACTGAAAAAAATGACAGTATGACCAGTTTTATCGGTCAGCGCAGTCTGCAGCCGACGTCGGTACATGTGCAGCGGTGGCAGGCGGATGTGCTTGAACAGGACGAGGGGGGTGGTGCAGTACAAAGCAAGCACCTACATAGTCAAAATCAAGATAATGCGAGCTTAAGCTTAGAGCAGGCATGGCATGTGAGCCCTGCATGGATACAAGATCTGAATGGTGAAGATGCTGCAACTGCCTCTAATAGTGCTCAAGTTGAACGTCTCAATCAAAATTTTAGTGATTATTATGCGGCTCAAGCCAAACAATTTATTGCTAAAAGTACCGTGCGTGATACACAAGTTGGTTATTGGTTCAAATTGGATGAGCATCCAGAGATTGACCAGCATAGTGGTGCAGATCAAGAGTTTTTGATTTTATCCAAGTCTTTTTATAACCAAAATAATTTACCCAAAGACTTAACCGATCAAGTTACACAACTGATCCATCAAAGTCAGTGGCAAGTCAAACAAAGCGATGCGGATGAACGCCAAGCCAATACCTTGGCTTTGCAACGTCGAAATATAACGACCGTCCCTGAATTTAATCCGCTCACACATCGACCAGTAACACATCCACAGCGTGCTAAAGTTGTGGGTCCTGCTGGTGAAGAAATCCATGTTGATGAATGGGGACGGATAAAAGTCCGTTTCCTATTTACCCGTTCCGATGATCATGGTCATGATGGCGGTGCAGGTGCGAATAATAATGACACAGACTCGGCTTGGGTTGATGTACTGACGCCTTGGGCCGGCGAAGGTTATGGCGCACGCTTCTTACCTCGAATTGGTGAAATAGTTGTCGTTGATTTCTTTGATGGCAACATTGACCGACCTTTTGTCGTGGGTCGTATTCATGAAGCGCAGCGTAGTCCCACTAAATTTGACAATAAAGGACAATTACCAGATACCAAAAAACTCGCGGGAATTCGTTCTAAAGAAGTGGCGGGAGAGGGATTTGGTCAATTACGCTTTGATGACACCACGGGACAAATTAGTACGCAGTTGCAAAGTAGCCATGGTGCAACACAACTGAATTTAGGTCATTTAAGTCATCCTAAAGAAAAGGTTGAGAGTGAAAGTCGGGGTGAAGGTTTTGAGCTGAGGACGGATCAATGGGGGGCAGTTCGAGCTGGACAAGGTTTATTGGTGTCGACACATCAGCAAGCACAGGCAGGTGGGGTGCATTTAGCGAGCAATGAAGCCCATACTCAAATCGAAAGCGCATTGAATAATGCTAAAGGGCTGAGTGATGTAGCGAAAAACCAACAGACCGACCCGCTTGAAGTTTTAGAGAGTCTTCAAGCCTTTATTGAGATATTAAGTCAGGATGATCAGCAAAAAGCTGCCGAGTTTAAATCAGCCATTATGGTCTTGGCCACACCCAATTCGATTGCTTTAAGCAGTAATGAAGATATACATGTATCTGCAAATGGTCAAATCAGCCAAACTGCAGGCGATAGTATGAATATTTCCACGCAAAAATCCTTAATTGGCCATGCAGGTAAAAAAATCAGTTTATTTGCAGCACAAGATGGTTTACGTGCATTTGCTGGCAAAGGCAAAGTTGAAATTCAGGCACAAGGTGATGGACTCGATCTAATTGCACGTAAAGGCATTCAAATTGTTTCTACTGAAGATACGGTTTATATCACCAGCCCTAAAGAGGTTAATTTAACTGCGGGTGGTTCACAGATCAAAATAAATGGTTCAGGTGTGTTTCCGACTACGGGTGGCAAGTTTGAAGCGAAAGCGGGGCAGCATAAGTTTGTGGAAGGGGAAAAGGTGGAGGTTCCACCAATTAAATTAAATTCGTCACCTTGTTACTTAACATTTGAAATTGTCGATGAATTTGGTAAGCCAGGACAAGGTGTTGAATATGTAGTTTTTAAATCTGATGGTACGCAAAAAATTGGTAAGACTGATGCTAATGGTAAAACGGAAAGATTCGAAACTGATGGTCCAGAGCGAATAGGTGTGCATATTTCAGATAAAGACGCTTCAAAATATAAAATTTTGCAAAATAACTAAATTGGATAAGAAAATGGATAAATATTACGTTATTGATAATAAAATTCAGCTTAGTAAGCAGGGGGGTGGAGCGCTCTCTAAAGTAAAATATAAAGTACAAATAGTACAAAATAACAAAGTAGTAAAAGAGCTACAGGATGTAACTGATGAAAATGGGCAAACAAAAAATGTAATAGTAGAGAGTATTTGCCAACTAAGATTTTTTGTTTATGGATTTAAGAGTCCTTATTCAGCTAAAAGTGAATGGATGATCCCATTATTTTCTAAAAGTGATGTAAGTAATATTATTGTCATTGATGAAGAGAAGTTACTTGAAAACTCTAAATTTCCAAGTGAACAGAAATATGAATTAAGAAAGAAAGAATTAAGAAATACAATAAAAGTAATGAAAGAGAATTCTACGAAGGGAATTTTTTCAAACAATGGTATCGGAAAAATTAACATTCAAAAATCAGTTTTTGAATTATCGGGTAGTAAGCCAATAGACCCAAAATTTGCAGAAATACTGAAAAATAAAAACTTAAGTAATAGTAATGGTTTGATTGAACCATTTGAACGGTCACTTAAAGATTTAGGCAATAATTATATTGAATATAAAAAGAAATGTACAAAAAAAATTTATAAAGCTAAGGTATTTTTCTTGAAGACGTATTCTGTTTTTCAGTTTATGAATTCACAGTCAAAACCTATATCTAATATTCAATATCAAGTATTTGAGAAAAATAATAAGAAGCCAATTTTAAACAATTTTCCAAAGAGTGCTGAAAAAAATGGGGTAACAGGAATTGCATTCACTACCAAAAGTAGTCAGGTTAAATATAAAATAGGAAATCAAGATAAAGAGAGTGAATTTTTTCCCTCGATCACTTGTATTGATAAAAATCAAATTAATCAAATTCGTATAGGTGTAGCAATCGGTGGGAGCAGCCCGAATGAAAATACTACTGTCGGCTTAGGTAAAGCTAAAAAAATACCAATTGTAGTAAATCCTCATACTGATGAATTGTTAATATTACCTCAGGATGCTTTCGATACATTTGAAAAAATAACGCGTGACTTAGAAGATTCTATAAAAAATATACATCGTACAAAATATGAATTAGATGAAAAAATGAACTATTTATCTAGCTCTACTGCTAAGTCTACTGCTGAAATTGAAGAAATTGAAAAAAGATTAAATATTAATCAACAAAAAGCAATAGAAAAATTAAATGAAAAATTTGGAAATAAAGCAGATTTGCGAGAAGTTTTGGTTTTAGAAACCAAAGGAGATACTAAAACAGGGGAAAAACAACTATTAAGAAAATATTTAACGGCGAAGGAATATGATCAATTAAAGTCAAAGCGACTAAATGGTGAATCAAAAATAAAAATAAAAACTGCTGCGATTAAATCTAGGAATTATGAAGAAGATGGTGATATAGAAATTGACTTACTAGATATGAAGAAAAGCTTCGATGATTTAAAAGAGCAACTAAGCGTAGAAATTTATAAAAAGAAATTTGGTGATGATGAAAAAGTTATCTACGACATGATAGGTGGGATTGGTGGAGAAATTGCAGAACAATATAAAAATAGTAATGGGGTCAATGTTAGTGTTGAGTCGCAATGGATGCGCTTAGTTGCTGGAAATGGAGGTGAAGCTTCAATACATGCGACTAATAAAGGAACTTCAATTAGAGCAAAAGGCGATCTCTCTGCAAAATTTGTATTATTTGAAAAGCAAAAAGAATGGAGAAGCTTTTATCCAAGTGAAAATGGTTGGAATCTAGAGGTCGGAGATATGGCACTAGGTACTATTCGCTTTATTCGCGGTTGTAGTTTACATGGTTTTGCTGGTGCAAATATTGGATTGGCAGGTAATTTATCGGTTGATTTGCCAATGACTGTTGGTGCGCCTCAAGTTGTTTATCCTACGACACGGACACCAAGGCGTACTAATGCTACTTCCCGCGGTATTTTAAAGCCTGATGATGCTGATTTTGACAAAACAACAGAAAATCAAGTGACAGCTGAAGTAAAAGCATTTGGTGGAGCCCAAATGGGTGTTACTGCTTTAGGCTCTATAGAGTGGTATAACGATAAGACAGAGAGTCCAGCTAAGTTTGTTAATTTGGCCTCTGCAGCACCGACGGTGGGTGGAAGTATTGGTGGAGGGTTTGAGGGGAAATTTCAAATATTTCTTGAAGGTGGAAAATTTAAATTTCGTGTGGCTTTGCATGTATGTTGGGGGATCGGGGCAAAGGGAGCTTTAGACTTTGAAGTTGATTTCAAGCAAATGTGGTATTTTGCGCTGTTTGTAAAAAGTCAATTATTACAAGCGTCATTTAAACAGCTTTTATATATTAATGAATTAGCTTTCACTGCATTAGCGCAAATATTAGCTTATTGTATTGGAGATAATCATCCTTTGACACAAAATGTTAATGAATTAGTCATTGATTTTAGTGTTTGGATAAGTGGCCTTTCTTCTGATCAACAACGTTATAGAGCCGCTATGAATATCAACTCACCTAGTGGTTTAGATGGTTTAGTCATTGCCTCACCTGAAACCAAGGGGATATTGATCTATGGGGTAACACACTGGACAACTCGTACAGCTTCTTTATTTGATATGACGATTAGCATGAGTGGTTTAGATGTAGAGATTAACCGTTTTGTAACACGGAAAAATGCCATTATTAATATATTTAAAACCTGTATCTCCACTCAGGAATGGATGAATGTCATTCAACATGTGCATCCTCGTGCTAAAACCCAGTCCAAAAGTAATATGCAAAAAATTGAAGGGGATATTATTCGCTTTTTAAACTATGGCGAAGATGTCAGTATTGCTGAAGATATTATTATTGCACTCAATTCCGGGGGAGATTATGCAGGTGGTCGAGAGAACCAATGGTTAAAAGATTTCCTTAAATACCGTAAGCAGGCAAAACCGATACAAGGTTACCCTTTGAATCATTTAATTGTAAAAAATCAAGATGATATGCAATTTAAACAGTTGGATTATATGAATGGTTATGCAGATAACGACGCAATTTTAGCTACAAATTTAGATATTTTAGCTCCATTTGACGACAAGGACATACAGCTCTATCAAGCTTGAGCTTGATAGAGCTGAACGTTACGTTAGACTATAGAATCTTTTTAGTTTGGTTTACTACACAGCGTACAGAGTTGTCAAAGTTTGGATTGATTACTCCCTTAAATCTTTCAGGGAAATCTACTGGTTGAATAGGGTGAGTATGACTACGCCGTACAGTTAAACCCTCCCCCATCTGCAAGGTTTGGCCATCTAGAGGTTTAGCACTACGGAGGACTTTCTCAGTTCCTGCTTTAGGGCCTTTCGGGTTTTTTTCAGGGGAATGTTGATAATAATCTGCTGCATACCAATCAAGCATCCATTCATAGTTGTCTGTAATTAAATCATAAAAACCTAGTGCTGAAGCTGGGTATCTGCCTATTACAGAAATTTCAGCACCAATAGACTTAAATTCATGAAATAATGCTTGTCGCTGTTTAAAACTCCATACATTTACGCCATTTTCGATTTTTCCTGTATTGGTTGGAAAATGAATCTTTTGGCCTTTATTGCGGGCAGCATATTCCCACTGAGCTTCGGTCGGGAGGTCTATGTCAAGTTTTAGTTGTGTACCTAACCATTGGCAATAATTTCGTCCCTCTTGCCAAGAAACACCTGCAGAAGAAACAGGATATCTAAATTGTGAAGAGTGAGACTCGGTTGAGCCTACTTTAGGGGTATTGGTTGCAGCGCTGTATATGTCTAAATCTGCATAGGTGGCTTTATAAGCAGACATGCTAAAGCTATCTAGAGTTACTTTGTGAACAGGTTTGCTATCAATCTTGCTGTCATAATGATCAAAATCCCCCATCATAAAAGTACCACCTTCCACAAAAATCATATTCTTTTTGGTTTTTTCTAGCAATTTTTGAATTTGTGCTTGTAATTCGGGAGAAGCATTATTTTGATGATTAGAAGGTGCTTGAGTCTCGTTGGTAGTTTTTGCGCATGCACTTAAAGCAAAGGTTGATAGTAAAATAATGGCTAGGTTTTGATTGATCATATTCTTAAAAATTATAGAGTTGTTAAAATATTGCCAAAGAATAAAGCAAATTTAATATCTCAAAAAGAGAGTTTTTGTTATTTAAACCCTTTAGATGTAAAAAAAGCCCCTCAGGGCTTTTTTTATATAAATCAAGGTAACTGTTGAATCGGACTGCCACCCAACGCCTGCATTAAAGTTACATAAGCATTATATTGACTCTGTTTGGTTTGAACCAAAGACAGTCGCGCATTACGTGTGGTCTCCTGTGCATCTAGCAAGTTTTTCAACGCAATTGCACCATTTCGATAACGTACTTCAGTCAAACGCTCAGTCTTTTCTGCAAGCTGTACATTACGCTCTTGCAAAGCAACTTGTTGACTTAACTCAGTACGATTGGATAGTGCATTTTCCACATCGGCAAAAGCCTGATACAAGGTCTGACGATATTGAATAATAGATTTTTCATAATCTAAATCGCTAATCGCAAGGTCTTTCTTCATATCGTTATATTGCAAGAAAGGTAAACTTAAACTTGCACCCAAAGCCAAAGCAGGGTTTTGTAATAAATTACTCAAAGAGGTACTGCTCGATCCTAAATTGCCAGTCAAACTAATCGAAGGATAGTAACTCGCTTTCGTTGCATCTTTATTTGCCAAAGCTTTACGTAATCTTAATTCGCTCGCTTGTAAATCTGGACGGCGAGACAACAACTCGGCAGGTAAACCTGCAGCAATCGTAGGTAATGCAATTCGAGGTAAACGCTGCGGCTCTGAAATATTCAGTTGTTGCACAGGTTGATGTAACAACACAGCCAATGCAGTGCGTGTTTCCACTTTTTGTTGGGCAATTTGGCTTAAGGTCGATTTTTGACTTTGGACCGACTGTTCTGCTTGGGTTAGATCTAAACCTGACACAGCGCCAGCTTTATATTGCACCTTGACCAAGTCATAGGTTTTTTGCGTACTGGCCAAATTTTGCTGCGCAATACTGTAGCGCTCATTTAAATAGCCAAGTTGCCAATATAGGTTTGCTGTTGTTGCAATCAAGCTTTGGGCAGTGGCTTGCAGGTCTTGTTCAGTCGCTAAAGCTTCCCACTTTGCTGCTTCAGTCTGGCTAGCCAAACGACCAAATAAATCTACTTCATAACTGACGCCACCGCTGAGTGATACACCTTTTGAGGAATCATCACCTGAATTAAGGTCAAAGTTATGTCCAGTTGAAACACTTGAACTCACGCGTGGCCCTTGTTTATTTTCAGCTAAACCTGCTTGTAGCCGAGCTTGCTGTAAATTAATACCTGCAACAGCAAGGTCAGTATTGGCAGCTAAAACTTGATTCACCAACTGGTTCAATTGAGCATCATTAAACAATGTCCACCATTGGTCAGCATAAGTATCTGCATGAACTTGCTGACTCATGGCTTTCGCATTTTGAAATTGCGTCGGAATTTGTGTTGCAGGAGCTTCGTACGGCGTTTTAACCACAGCGGCACAGCCGACTAAGCTACTTCCGAGAATGAAGGCACTTGCAAGTTTAGTTAAGGTCATTTGCATCATTAATTCCTTATTCGCGAGAAAGCGCATCGACAGGGTTAAGCTGTGCGGCATTACGTGCAGGAATAAAGCCAAACACAATACCAATCATACTTGAGCAGACAAATGCAGCAACGATAGACGTCGTTGAATAGGCCATTTGAAATGTTCCACCGGCAAAATGACTAATCAATTGTCCAATACCTAAAGATAATAAAACCCCAAGCACACCGCCTAAGATACACACCAACACCGCCTCAATCAGGAACTGTTGCAGAATGTCACTTTGACGTGCACCCACGGCCATACGCACACCAATTTCTTGGGTACGTTCAGTCACAGAAACCAACATAATGTTCATGACCCCAATACCACCGACGACCAATGAAATCACGGCAATCGCAGACACTAATAGGGTCATTGTTGCCGTGGTTTGTTGAATGGTTTCGCGGATACTATCGGAGTTCTGTGTAAAGACATCTTGCGCGCCATGACGTTGTACCAATAAGCTTAAGATGGCGTTCTCAGCAGCAGCACTTGGATATTCATCTTTCACTCGGACAATGATGCTACGTACATTCGACTGACCTAACATACGACTCATGACCGTTGAATAGGGTAAATACACATTCAGGCTATCTGAGTTGCCCATCATGCTTTTTTGTTCTTCGATCACGCCAATGATACGGCTCGGCACACTGCCTAACAAAATGACTTGACCCACAGGGTTGGTGCCATCGGCAAAGAAAGTATTTTTAGTATTACTATCAATCACCACATCTTGCGCTTGCTCAGTCACGCTTTCTTTATCAAAAGGTTGACCCGAAGCGAAGTTCATTCCTTTGACATAGAAGAAATCTTCACTCACGCCATTCACTGTGGTCGACGCTTCTGTGTCTTTAAAACGTGTTGTAACAGATGAATTGACTGAAGGACTAACGCCATCGACATAAGGTTGTTCCGCAAGGGCCGTCGCATCGGCTGGAACCAATGTTTTTACTTGCGATGATCTTGAGTTATCACCAAATCCACGACCTTGATACACCGTGATGGTATTGGTACCTAAACTGCTGATATTTTCTAAAATCTGCTTTTGCGAACCATTCCCAAGAGCCACAACAGAAACCACAGAAGCGATACCAATAATGATCCCGAGCATGGTTAAAAATGTACGCATCCGGTGTGCATTCATGGCAAGGATCGCCATACGGAATGCTTCACCTAAACGGTCAACGGCAGAGCGCCAGCTTGAAGTTTTTTTCTGTGTGTTTGGAACGAGTTGTTGTTTTTCTAAAGGTTCATCACCTGTTTCAGGTACATTGGGCTGATCTGAGATGATATTACCGTCAGAAATTTCAATAATTCGAGTCGCATTTTTTGCAACATTATGGTCGTGCGTGACCAAAATAATGGTATGACCTTTGGCATTGAGTTCGCGCAAAATCCGCATCACTTCAATACCACTATTCTTATCCAATGCACCGGTGGGTTCATCGGCAAGAATAACATCACCACCATTCATGAGGGCACGCGCAATCGATACACGTTGTTGCTGACCACCCGAGAGTTGGCTCGGACGGTTTTGGGTTTTTTCACCCAGTCCAAGATCGGTTAGTAGTTGCTTGGCACGTGCATTGCGTTCGGTTGCATCTGCACCGGCATAGATTGCGGGAACTTCAACGTTACCTGCAGCATTCAAATCACCGAGTAAGTGATAGCGCTGGAAAATAAAGCCAAAATATTCACGGCGTAACTGTGCCAGTTCATCTGGTTCAAGTTCACGCGTTTCGCGCCCTTTGACTTTGTAGCTGCCATTTGTGGGTTTATCTAGGCAACCTAAAATGTTCATTAGGGTTGATTTACCAGAACCGGACTGACCTACAATCGCCACCAGTTCACCTGGGTAAATCTCAAGATTGACCCCTTTTAGAATCTGGACTGTGCTTTCACCAGCAGGGAATTCACGAGTCAGATTCTTGACCTCGAGTAGAGGCGTCTGATATTGACTCATAATTACATTCTCATTGGGCCGCCAGCACCACCACGGTTGCTGCGTTTCGCTGTATCATTTGAAGTATCAGAACCGTCGGCAATCACGACTTTATCACCTTGTTTTAGGCCTCGGATCACTTGTGCGGTCACACGGTTGTTTAAGCCAAGTAATACAGGTTGAGGTTGTGCAGAACCATCCGCTTGCAATACACGCACCATGGCAACGCTGGCTTTGCCTTGTTTGACCAATGCTTTTTCAGCTTCAGTCAGTTCTAAACGTTTAGGACGGTTTGGATTGTCTTTGTTCGATCTAGCTTCTGCGCTGGCTTTTTTATCAGCAGATTCACCATTTGCAGATGCATTATTACGGCTACGTTGTGGACGGTTCGAGGTTTGAACGGCTGCGGCAGGTACAGTCAAGACATTCTTGGCTTCATCTAAAATGATATACACCTGAGCAGTCATATCGATACGCAATTTACCGTCTTCATTTGGGACATCAAATAACGCATTGTAGTAAACCGCAGTACTTGAAGACGAAGAGGTGTTGTTGTTACTTTCGGTGTTAATTGAGTTTGGCGCAGGTTCAACTTGGCGCAGGGTAGCATAGTGTTTTGTTTCACTGTCGCCCAAGGTTGTAAAATAAACGTTTTGACCTTCTTGGACTTTCATCACATCGGCTTCAGAAATTTCAGCTTTAATGGTCATGGTGTCGAGTTTTGCCAATTTCACAATGGTTGGCGCACTTTGGTTGGCATTTACGGTTTGGCCTTCTTCAGTCACAATCGCCACGATGGTTCCATCCATAGGTGCAACAATTTGTGTATAGCCTAAGTCTTCTTTTGCAGTCGCTAAAGTTAAACGTGATTGTTCGATTTGTGCATTAATGGCTGCAATATCAGCTTGCGCAGTTTTATAACTTGCTAGCGCAGATTCAAGTTCTGCACGACTAGTCGCGTCTTGAGCGTACATTGCTTGTTGACGATTATATTCAGCTTGGACTTTTGCAAGATTTGCTTGTTTAACTGCCAATTGCGCTTGTTGGTTTTTGATGCTAGCTTCTGCAGTTTTTAAATCATTTTCCTGACGTACCGAGTCAATACGGGCAATCAGCTGACCTTGTTTAACTTCATCGCCGAGCTGCACATACATCTTTTTCACCTGACCAGAAACCTGTGCACCAACACTCACCATTTTGGTTGCTTCAAGTACACCTGTTGCAAGCACAGAGTTTTCAATGTCACCACGACTCACTTCAGCAGTAATATATTGCGGCTGAGTTTCTTTAGGTTTTAGGAAATGCCATGCAGTGACAGCGATTGCCAAAGCAACGATGATGGCTACGATCAATTTTGCTGGTTTTATTTTTGTCATGATTGGCAGTTAAAAGTTTATAAAGATGATTGAATTATAAGATTTAAATACGGATAAATTGTGAACTTTTTGAACAAACAGTAATGATAATTATTCTTTTATACTGGAATGCAAGTTATTACAGCCTTTTATTAGACTAGAAGAGTCTGCGCCCACACAAGCTGGCAATAGCTTGTTGTACCAAGTGCTCAGGATTTTCATGACCTAAACCTTTTATTGACGCGTCTAAACGAAGTAATAGGGCAGGCCAAGTCAAAAAATCGTTCGCATTTAAACGGCGTAACGCTTGTTGATACAGCCCGACTTTGGTTTTCCAAATACCGATTTGCAAGGCATTTTGTGGCTGCTCAAACAGTTGCATCAGCAAACGCATTTCCTTACTGATACTCCATAAAATCAGCGACATCGGCTCGCCTGAAGCGATTAAGTATTGAAAAATTTTAATTGATTGCGCCAAATTGCCTTGCAGCATGGCATCATTTAAATCATAGGTGGTGTAGCGTGACTGATCTTGTAAGCAAGAGTACAGATGATCAATCTGAATCATCTCTGCTTCAGGAAAAGTATCTGCGACACGCATTAAACTATTTTTTGCCGCCAGTAAATTGTGCTCATGATGCTGTTCTAGCCATTGCCAAGCATCATTGGCGAGTTGAATGCCAAGCTTTTGTGCTTCAACGGCCAAAATTTGCTGACGATCTTTAGGGTAGTTTGCAGTCAGTGCAACATTGACTCCATTGGCATCAATGGTTTGGAAAAAACTGGTCTTTAAACTCGCACTGTCTTGCTTCGGCATGACCACGAGCAGCAAGTTACTTTCATTTTGCTGTAAATAGCTTTTTAACAGTTTTAGTCCATTGGCATCGGGTTTAATGCTGCCATGTGCCTCAATTGCCAGTTGACTGGAAAATAATGACAAGCTATTTAAAGCATTAAAGACATTTTTCCAATCAGCAGCAGAGCTAATGTCATACCGTTGACGCTCGATTTCTCTAGCGTTCCAACTCTTACGAAATGCATCGAGGAGATTTTGTTCAAGTAATGGCTCTTGACCATGTAGCACCCAGGCACCTTGCGCTTCATCTACACGTTTTAATGCCTGAAGATAGTCAAGTTTCATGGATGGTTCTTACTCAGCTTTGGTCGGTGCAGTTAGTGGATTCGCTTTTGGTAAGCGGTTTGATGAAATTTGGCGCACGATCTGTTGTGCAATGTCATCAATAATCACTTGTTTTAAATATTTTTCTTCTTGGTCATCAGTGTTCACGGTTGCTACGTCGTATTGGTAGCTACGTGTTGCCATCAATGTACGTGGTTCTGTCACAGGGTTACCTTGAGCATCTTCAATTTGGAATGTCACATTCAAGCGCAGTAAAGTTTCAACCAATTTACCATTGAGTTCTAAACGTCGTGGAGTGTAATCCAACACATGTAAGACATAGGCATTTTGATTATTGCTCAATTGCACGCCTGCAGAACCTAAATAAATCGCTAACTTTTCATGTAAGTCATCCGTATCTTCAGGAAGTGCCAATCGCATATTGGAATAGGCTACAGGTACAGCAGCAGGGTTGGTGCCTTTTAAATGAAAACCACAACCGACCATGCCTGCGCTCAGGCCCATAGTTAATACAATTGCAGCAACACGTTGAACCAAGTGCATAAAGTGTCCTCTGTTTCCCGAAGGGATAATGTTGAAATCCTGTGTGGATTGTAAAGTCAAAGCCCGTTGACTCGCAACGGGCTTTGTTTGGGAATTGTTTTTTAATCCCTCCCGACCTCCCTTTAAAAAAGGGAGGAGATCCGATTTTTTGTTGGGAGGGGGAAGTCCCCCTTTTATAAAGGGGGATTTAGGGGGATTAAATTAAACCACCAAATTTACTAATTTATTCGGCACCACAATTTCTTTCTTGGTTGGACCAGTCAAGAATTGTTGAACTTCAGGTAATGCTTTTGCTTGTGCCAAAATGTCATCTTTAGAGGCATCGACAGACACTTCTAATTTGCCACGAAGTTTACCGTTCACTTGCACTACAATCGTTTGTGTATTGCGAGTCAGCGCAGATTCATCTACCGCAGGGAAGCGTGCTGATGTTAATTCGATACCAAACTCAGCCAATAAGGTTTGGCTTAAATGTGGTGCAAACGGAGCAAGTAAAGTTAGAAGGGTAATGATTGATTCACGTGCAACAGCTGCATCGTTATCATCTTTTACTTCAAACTTATTGTTTGCGTTTAGAAGTTCCATCATCGCTGCAATAGCAGTGTTGAAGGCATGACGACGTGCAATGTCATCACCCACTTTTTGAATGGTTTCGTGTGTTTTACGACGTAAGTCTTGTGCAGCGGTAGAAAGTGTCGCTTTGTCGATGTTTACAGCAGAGTTGCCTTGTTCAAGGAAACCTGTTGCTAGGCGCCATACACGTTTTAAGAAACGGTTTGCACCTTCAACACCAGCGTCAGACCATTCTAGTGATTGATCTGGTGGTGCAGCGAACATCATGAATACACGTGCAGTATCTGCACCGTATTGATCAATAATCGCTTGCGGGTCGATACCGTTGTTTTTCGATTTCGACATTTTTTCTTGACCGCCAACCACGACGTCTTGACCATCACCTTGATATTTCGCAGAAATGATACGGCCTTTTTCATCACGTTCTAAATCGATGTCAGCAGGGTTAAACCAAGTCTTCTTACCTGAATCAGCTTCACGGTAGTACGTATCAGCCAACACCATACCTTGTGTTAAAAGGTTAGTGAATGGTTCGTTACCTTGAACGACGCCTTCATCACGCATCAATTTGTGGAAGAAGCGTGCATAGAGTAAGTGCAGAATCGCATGTTCAACACCACCGATGTATTGGTTCACAGGTAACCAAGTTTGACCCGCTTCAGGTTTCACCATACCGTCAGTGAAATCTGGAGATGCATAGCGTGCATAGTACCAAGATGATTCTACAAAGGTATCCAAAGTATCTGTTTCACGACGAGCATCGCCACCACAGCATGGGCAAGTGGTTTCATAGAACTCAGGCATTTTGTTGAGTGGATTGCCTGAACCGTCTGGAACCACGTCCGTTGGCAATACAACTGGAAGTTGTTCTTCAGGTACTGGAACCTGACCACATTTTTCACAGTTGATCATAGGAATTGGACAACCCCAATAACGCTGACGAGAAACACCCCAGTCACGTAAACGGAATTGAACTTTTACATTTGCAAGCTTTTGAGGCTCAAGTTTTGCAAGGAATGCATCGAATGCGCCTTGGAAATCTAAACCGTCAAATTCACCTGAATTCACCAATTTACCTTCTTTAGAGCCATACCATTCTTGCCACTCTGTCGCAGAGAAGTCGCTATCATCTGCGCCTTTCGCATCAATCACTTGCTTGATGGTTAAGCCATATTTATTCGCAAATTCGAAGTCACGTTCATCGTGTGATGGAACCGCCATCACCGCACCTGAACCGTAAGACATCAAGACGTAGTTTGCGATCCAAACAGGAACTTCTTCACCTGTAACTGGGTGCTTAACTGACAAACCTGTTGCCATGCCTTTCTTTTCAGCAGTCGCAAGGTCTGCTTCAGCAACAGAACCCATACGGCATTCTTCAATAAATGCAGCAAGCTCTGGATTGTTTTCCGCAGCTTTAAGTGCCATCGGATGTTCTGCTGCAACCGCAACATAAGTCACACCCATTAAGGTGTCAGCACGAGTGGTAAATACAGTTAAACCATCTGCGTAAATATCTGGATTCGCTGAAGGGAAGGTGATTTCCATACCCTGTGAGCGACCAATCCAGTTACGTTGCATGGTTAAAACTTGCTGTGGCCAGCCGTCTTTTAATGTTTCTAAATCGTCAAGTAATTCTTGCGCATAGTCAGTGATGCGGAAGTAGTACATTGGAATATCACGTTTTTCGACCAATGCACCAGAACGCCAGCCACGACCATTTTCAACTTGTTCGTTTGCTAAAACAGTTTGGTCTACTGGGTCCCAGTTCACTGTTGAAAGCTTACGGTAAATTAAACCTTTTTTATAAAGCTGTACGAATAACCATTGTTCCCAGCGATAGTATTCAGGTGTGCAAGTTGCAAATTCACGATCCCAATCTACAGAAAGACCTAACTTTTTAAGCTGATTACGCATGTAATCAATGTTTTCAAAAGTCCATTTTGCAGGAGCGACTTGATGGGCAATCGCCGCATTTTCAGCAGGTAGGCCGAAAGCATCCCAACCCATGGGTTGTAGCACAGTTTCACCTTGTAAACGGTGGAAACGGCTGATCACATCACCAATGGTGTAGTTACGCACATGACCCATATGCAGTTTGCCACTTGGATAAGGGAACATAGAGAGGATATAACGACGTGGTCCTTCTACTTGGTCGGCAACTTTAAAGGCTTTGCGATTTTCCCAGTCTTGTTGGACTGTAGGTTCAATCGCACTGGCTTGATATTCAGGGTCAATGTGAGTAGTCATAAACGTAAATAGAAATAACGGTTAAAAAGTTTGTGCTACAGCATAGCGCAAAATACGCCTAGAGTGAATTTTGCGATGCTGTGTAGATGTAAATAATTTAAGTCGATATAGCAGGACTTTGGCATGAATTATTGTGCTGCGGCAGCTACCGCTTGAGCTTGGCGGAGTGCTGCATTGGCTTCGCGTTGTTGTTCTGCTTGTTGCTCATTTTGTTCATTCGACTGTTCGGCTTCACGTGAAACCTCTTCTTGGTTTTTTGCTGGAGTTGATTGCGTAGTCGTTGTTGCGCCATAGGTATTTACTTTACCTTTACGCTGCGCATTTTTTGGCGGTGGCGTGGTGGTGTAATGCGTTGAACCTTTAGCATCCACCCATTTGTAATATTCTTTCGCTGAAAGGTCCAAACTGGTCAGGCAAAACGCCATGCTAGATAAAATACAGGCAGTTCGTGCAATCGTCGTCTTCATCATAAATTCAGTCCCAAAGTTATAGTGATCATGCAAAATTATGCTGAAAATTTTGCGCTTTTTTGACAGCAGAATCTATGCATTTTTTAGCACAAAGGATAAAAGGGGCATCGCGTGGGATGAGTAACTTTGTGAATGATGATTTGTGAATGATGAATTGTGGAATTAATAAGCAATCAAAATATTGTGTTTTTATCATTTAATCCATGCCTTAAGTTGAAAGTGAGGCAATTGAATTAAAAACCCACAGCAATTCATTTAATTTATTTATTAGATTTATAAAAGTATTTTATTAAATACATGCTAACTGGTTATAAATAAACAAACTACAAAGAATGCAAAGAACGGGAGTGTGCTTAAAAAACAAACGGTCTGTAAGTAATCAGAAAAAAGCCCATTTTTAAACTTGACTTTAATGGTTGAAACTACAAAAATGCTGTCTTTAGTTTTATATGCCTTAGATCGATCACCCTTCGAATGAGTGCATTTTAGCAATGGACTTCTTCTCTAGCCGAGAGGTTGAACAAAGCCAACAAAATATGTTTATCCCAACATGTTTTAGACCCCATATTGCTCAAACAGCAAGCAGGTCAGATTTTTTTCTTATTGCTATGAAAACTATGAAATTTGTGTGCTATAACAGAGCACACAGTTAATGAATTAACCACGACAAATGCCCTCCATTTGTGCGTGAAAAAAGATTAGGGTGAATCACGTTGGAACTTTTATCTGGTGGTGAAATGCTCGTACGCGCTTTAGCGGACGAAGGCGTTGAACATGTTTTTGGATACCCAGGCGGCGCAGTACTGCATATTTATGATGCGCTATTTCAACAAGAAAAAATCAATCATTACCTAGTGCGCCACGAGCAAGCTGCTGGTCATATGGCTGATGCTTACTCACGTGTCACAGGTAAAACAGGTGTCGTACTGGTGACATCTGGTCCGGGTGCAACAAATACCGTAACTCCAATTGCAACTGCCTATATGGACTCAATCCCAATGGTGATTTTGTCAGGTCAGGTTGCAAGCCATCTTATCGGTGAGGATGCGTTCCAAGAAACGGATATGGTTGGTATTTCGCGCCCAATCGTAAAACACAGCTTCCAAGTACGTCATGCAAGCGAAATCCCTTCGATTATTAAGAAGGCATTTTATATCGCTTCAAGTGGTCGTCCGGGTCCTGTTGTCGTTGATATTCCAAAAGATGCAACGAATCCTGCAGAGAAATTTGCTTACGAATATCCTGAAAAAGTGAAAATGCGTTCGTATCAACCGCCGCATCGTGGTCACTCAGGTCAAATTCGTAAAGCAATTGATGAATTGATTCATGCTAAACGCCCAATTATTTATTCAGGCGGCGGTGTGGTTCAAGGCAATGCTTCTGCACAGTTGACAGAACTTGCACATTTACTGGGTTATCCAGTAACCAGTACCTTAATGGGTCTTGGTGCGTATCCGGGCAATGATGAACAATTCATCGGCATGTTGGGTATGCATGGTACTTACGAAGCCAATATGACGATGCACAATGCAGATGTGATTCTGTGTGTGGGCGCGCGCTTCGATGACCGTGTAACCAATAATCCAGCGAAATTCTGTCCAAATGCCAAAGTCATTCATATTGATATAGACCCAGCAACGATTTCAAAAACAATTATGGCGCACATCCCAATTGTGGGTGCAGTAGAGCCTGTATTGACTGAAATGTTGGCTCAATTAAAGCAATTGAATGTGTCTAAACCAAATCCAGAAGATATCGCGGCTTGGTGGAAACAAATCAATGAATGGCGTCAAGTTCATGGTTTGAACTATGATAAACCAACTGATGGTTCAATGAAGCCACAGCAAGTTGTTGAAGCGTTGGATAAAATTACCAATAGCCAAGCCATCATTACTTCAGACGTTGGTCAACACCAAATGTTTGGTGCGCTTTACTACAAATACACACGTCCACGTCAATGGATCAACTCAGGTGGTCTAGGAACCATGGGTGTAGGTTTGCCATATGCTATGGCAGCAAAACTTGCCTTCCCAGATCAACAAGTAGTGTGTATTACTGGCGAAGCATCGATTCAGATGTGTATCCAAGAACTTTCTACATGTAAGCAATATGGCTTGAATGTAAAAATTCTATGCTTGAATAACCGTGCATTAGGTATGGTTAAGCAATGGCAAGACATGAACTACGAAGGTCGTCACTCAAGTTCTTATGTTGAGTCACTTCCTGACTTCCCTAAATTAATGGAAGCGTATGGGCATGTGGGTATTCAAATTGATCATGCAGATGAACTCGAATCGAAGCTTGCTGAAGCAATGGCGATCAATGACAAGTGCGTGTTTATTAACGTGATGGTTGACCGTTCAGAGCATGTATATCCAATGTTGGTTGCTGGCCAGTCAATGAAAGATATGTGGTTAGGCAAAGGAGAGCGCACACAATGAGACATATTATCTCTGTACTTGTAGAAAACGAAGCAGGTGCGCTTTCACGTTTGGTAGGTTTATTCTCTCAGCGTGGTTATAACATTGAGACATTAAACGTAGCGCCAACAGAAGATCCGACGCTTTCGCGTTTGACTTTAACCACGTATGGCGATGAGCATAAAATTGAACAAATCACCAAACAACTCAACAAGCTTGTCGAAGTTGTTAAAGTTGTTGATTTGTCTGAAGGTGCTCATATTGAACGTGAATTGATGTTAATTAAAGTCAAAGCACTCGGTTCAGCACGTGCCGAAATTAAACGTACTGCGGATATTTTCCGTGGACAAATCGTAGACGTAACGCCAACGACATATACCATTCAAATCGCAGGTACAACTGAAAAGATAGATGGTTTTATTGATGCCTTAGCTGAAAATACAATTCTAGAAGTTGTACGTTCAGGTGTTTCAGGTATCGCACGTGGCGAAAAAGTTTTAACTATCTAATTTTATATATTCACCTCACTCCTATGGGTGAGGTACTTGAAACGTGAATAATCAAACAGAATCACGGTATCAAGTTAAAGGAAACGAAAGCATTTTAGCGGAGACAGCAATGCAAATTTTTTACGATAAAGACACAGACTTATCTATCATCCAAGGCAAAAAAGTAGCAATCATTGGTTATGGTTCACAAGGCCATGCTCATGCGCTTAACCTTAAAGATTCAGGCGTTGACGTAACTGTAGGTCTACGCGCTGGTTCTACTTCTTGGAAAAAAGCTGAAAATGCTGGTCTTAAAGTTTCAGAAGTTCCTGCTGCTGTAGCTCAAGCTGACTTAGTTATGATTTTGACTCCAGATGAGTTCCAATCACAACTTTACCGTGACGTAATTGAGCCAAACATCAAGCAAGGTGCAACGCTAGCATTTGCTCATGGTTTCTCTGTTCTTTATAACCAAGTTGTTCCACGTGCTGACCTTGACGTAATCATGGTTGCTCCAAAAGCGCCTGGTCATACTGTACGTTCAGAATTCCAACGTGGTTCAGGTGTACCTGATCTTATCGCTGTTCACCAAGATGCTTCTGGTAATGCACGTAACGTTGCGCTTTCTTACGCTTCAGGTGTTGGTGGTGGCCGTACTGGTATTATCGAAACTTCATTCCGTGAAGAAACTGAAACTGACCTTTTCGGTGAGCAAGCAGTCCTTTGTGGTGGTGCTGTTGAATTGGTTAAAATGGGCTTCGAAACTCTTGTTGAAGCTGGTTATGCACCAGAAATGGCTTACTTCGAATGTTTACACGAACTTAAATTGATCGTTGACTTAATGTTCGAAGGCGGTATCGCGGACATGAACTACTCAGTATCAAACAATGCTGAATATGGCGAATACGTAACTGGCGTTGAAGTAATCAACGAACAATCTCGTGAAGCGATGCGTAATGCGCTTAAACGTATTCAATCTGGTGAATACGCGAAAATGTTCATCCAAGAAGGTGCGTTGAACTATCCTTCAATGACTGCTCGTCGTCGTCAAAACGCGGCGCATGGTATCGAAGTAACTGGTAACAAGTTACGTGCGATGATGCCTTGGATCCAAGCGAACAAAATCGTTGATAAAGAGAAAAACTAATTTCTTGAATCAATTGATTTGAATACGAAGACCCACTCATTTTGAGTGGGTTTTTTAATATCTAAAGTTACGTGCCTTAAAAATAGAAAAGCATGCTTTTCTATTTTTACGTACCTTGGATCCAAGCGAACAAAATCGTAGACAAAGAAAAGAACGAAGTTCTGATATCTAAGTCAAAAAGCCCTTGTTTTTAACAGGGGCTTTTTTATCCCTTATAAAAGACGGCATCAAGGCTACGAGCCTCAAATGATGTAAGCGATACTTTCATCATTTTCGCGCCTTGGATCCAAGCGAACAAAATCGTTGATAAAGAGAAAAACTAATTTCTTGAATCAATTGATTTGAATACGAAGACCCACTCATTTTGAGTGGGTTTTTTAATACCTAAAGTTACGTGCCTTAAAAATAGAAAAGCATGCTTTCATTCCTTACGCGTCACACAGAATGGTGTGCTGCCTCGTTGTACTTCGTACAAAACAGTGTTTGTACTCGTTCATACTTTGGATAGAAGTGAACAAAATCGTAAGCAAAGAAAAGAATTTATTTAATTAATTATCTTTTGAGTTTTATGCTACAAAAAACCCAATATTAGCGTGGGTTAGGATAATGATTTTATATAAATATGTGAGTTTTGAAGCTGCTTTAACGATTTTAAAAACAAAATCTCTAGGTTTTTCAGATTTAGAAGATTTTAATGACCCATTTGAATGCACTGGTTTTGGTTTTTATGATTTGGATGTGCCGACATCCCTAGCAATAGGGGCATTCCGTAATCGGTTTTCTAGAAAGTATGTGATTTTAAGTTTGACTAGAACTGCTTTAAATCCACTCATGTGGTCACATTATGGGGATAGTTACAAAGGTGTTGTGATCGGAATTGACACATGCAAAGCAGGTTTTGAGTGTGATATACAGATGGTGATCAATTTATTATTCCTTCAACAAAAGGAGAGTTGAGATATTTAAAAACAGCGCCGAAGCAAGCCAATGTGGCAAGTGTTGAAAAATTAATGTCTGTAGGAAATTCAAATATTTTAAATTGGGATAATGAAGAAGTTTTAATAAAGCATGGTTTGCTTTATAAAATGCAGGAATGGGCATACGAAGAGGAAGTACGTATTGTAAAGAATATTAGCGATGCTCAATTCGGGTATCACTTTTCTACAAAAACACATGCATATATCAATGACCAACTTTGGCAAAGAGTCCAATTGCAAACGCGTCCAATTTATACATTAAAATTGCCTGAAGAAGCCTTTGTTGAAGTATATGTTGGGAAAAATGCATATATTGATCTTAGAAGAAAGCAAGAGCTTGTGAAGCCCGTAATTGATCATAAGGTAGATCAGTTTGAATTGCTGAAAGATCTATGTATTGAATCTAATATTGGTTTGAAATGTATTTCATTAGATTTGGAAACATGGGCTTTAAAAGCGACTCCAATTTAATCTGATAGTTTGAGTCGTAGGTAGTTTCAAAACTCCTATATTTGTGTCATCTGTGTTGAATTTAGGTTGTGATAGAGTAGGCATTATTCATGCTGCATGGAGTGTGTAATTGCAATGAAAATATCAAAACTCTCTCTTTTACTCGCTCTTTGTCTACCTGTGGTGAGTTTTGCACAAGATGCAGATATAACACTGTCTGAGTTAAAGCCTTTACCTGATGTTCGCATATCCATGCAGCGGATGCTTCGCTCGACTGAAGGACGCTATTTCTTAGATTTGTATGCTGGCATATGGAATCCGCACGGGACGTTGACTGATCTGCAAGAGCCCAAACAAATTAACTTTAAAGGGACTCAAAAAGCAGATTTTATTGACTTGAATTCAGTCAATGTTGGGACGGAACAAAGTGCTGCAGCAGCTTATCGATTGGCAGGTACATTGAATGCAAATACAGGCTACTTTAAAGCTGAACTGACGGAACAAACGGCACCACCATCTACAAGTTATCTACAGTTTGAACCTGCGTTTAAAGCTGCAGATAAACCTATCCTGCTGTTTAAGTTTTATGGGGTGCAATCCGCAGACCAACCTTATGGGAAGTCTCTAAAACGCGTAGATGTGGTTAATAAATCAAATGGCAAAGTACTACAGTCATTACAAGGCTTTAATGCTTTTGGGAATAGTATGGGATTCTTAGATGTAAACTTTGATGGATACTATGATGTTGTACTTTCAGATACCTCTGATGGTCGAAAAATAGAAGATAAGCGATTTATTTATTGGATGTACAATCCTAAAACGAAGAATTTTCAACGCTCACCACAATTGGAAAAAATTGCTGGCTTCCCAAAATTAAAAGGAGAGTTGCAGCAGATCGACTTTGGATCAGGTCAAATCTTTCGAGTCGATCAAGGATTGCTTTATCCAGTCAGTGAGTAAGTTAAATTTTAAAAAGCCCCATAACTTGGGGCTTTTTTTATTTATAGAATTTTCTAAAGATGAATGTAGATACTTTTAAATGAGGTAGTCAGTATTTTGAATAAAAAATCAAAGTAAAAAGAGGGTTGAAAGAGAGGGACTGAATTTTAACATACATGATATTTCATGTAATAAATGAGATTCTAAAAATTTGAAAAACAAAAAACTGAAATTTAAAGAAAGAAAATATGATTTACAAAAGCTTAACATTGGAAACTAAGACGTGTTTCAAAACCTGTAATTTAATACAAAGGCTCAGTATTTGGTGACGTAATTCTTGTATTGCGTTTCAAAAGACATACCTGAAAGTAGTGATTATACATTCGAGATTCTATTTAAAAATAAAATTTAATCGGCCTTTACTATTAATATAGTTGAATATTCAAATATTATTGGTTTGTTTGAAAATTATTTTGAACTATTTCACAAATATTTGGTGAAATATGTAACAGCCTATATTATTTTTAATGTTACTAAATTTAATAAAAACAATAAGATATGTTATACCAAAAAATAGGGATATGAAAAAAATCCCCAAAATTTGGGATAAAGAGAAAAATTAAATAAAAATATAAAAATTAAAAATATTTAATATATTACAACCACATAATTTAAATATTCGTAAAAAATAATATTACATGAATATTCGTGTGAATATTCCGCATTAGGTTCTTTTTTTCTCCACATGATTAAGAATGAATCAGCACCTAGGGAAAGTAAGATTAATTAGTTTTTCTTAATAAATATCCTTTGATGCACATACTAATAAATCTCATATGAGAATGGAGAAGTGAAATGTCTACATCTAAAATTTTAACCGCAGTACTATCTGCAACATTGTTCGTAGCACTTCCAGCAACATCTGCAATCGCTGGTGGTAAAAAAGAATCTAAACAATGTGGCGGTGCGCCGTGTGAAGGCGAAATCGACATAAAGTTACAGATTCTTAAAGCATGTGAGCTTTTGGTAGGTAAAGACATCAAACTCGTTGAAGACAGTTATACGGGTGCTAGTGGCTTTACAGTTACAACGAACACTCCATATACATTAAATCTATCTACGCTAAACGCGGGTTCAAGTGCAGATACTTTTGTAAAACATGAAACCACTAGTGATAAAGTATTTACAAAAATCACGACTTCAAAAGGTGGTGTGAATTATCCAATCGGTTCTACACCTGTAGCTGGTATGAGCGTTGATAACTTTGCTGTATCTGTAGCTCCAAAAAATACAATTTCAGGTACTCAACGTGCTGGTACATACAAAGATACTTTATATATCAAAGTAGCTTACTAATCCAAATTTAGGGAGTTGATTCTACACAGTTAGGGTCAACTTCTTTTTATTTTTGAATTGATAATAATATTTAAATGTACTGGGGTGGGTATATGAAAAGTTTATTCAAAGTCGTTTCATTTAGTTTAATGACTTGCTTATTGAGTCCTCAAATATTTGCAGGTATTTCAATTAGCCCTGTGCAGTTATATTTAACCGATAAATCTAAACAACGCAGTGCGACATTTACTTTGGAGTCGAAAGGGGATGATGAGACACCACGTATTTTTGAGGCTCAAGCATTTAAATGGACTCAAAATGCCGCAGGGGAAGATGTTCTTTCACCTGAATCCAATATTATTATCAATCCGAAGAACTTTATTTTAAAACCAAATTCAAAACAAATGGTTCGTGTGGGTTTTACTCAATCTGTAGAAAGTATGAACCTACAACAAGAAGAAGCATGGCGTATTCTTTATACTGAGCTACCTCAAGTGACGAACTCTGAATCGAAAATTGCACTGTTATTAAGTATTAATGTGCCATTTTTTGTCGGCAAACAAGAACCCGCTTATTTGAAATTTATTGCTAAAAAATCGAATGGTCGCACCATTATTCAGGTTGAAAATTTAGCAAAATCACACATTCAAATCCAAAAACTTTATGTCATCGATAAAAGCAAGAAAACAGTCGCTGAATCTTCCGATATGAAATATTTATTGGCATTAGGTAAAAACCAATACGACATCGGGAGTGTTTCTTTACAAGGCGCTAGTAATTATAAAGTCGTTGTGGAAACAGATAAAGGTGACACTCCTTTGGAGTTTAATTTAGTTGAGTAGTGGCTATGAATAGAATTACATTGCTTCTATATTGTATTTTATGTGCTAATTCTGCTCATGCAGAAGCTGTTGATATGCCTGATGATTTATTTCCAACCAGTATTTGGGTAAACGAAGTAGACCGCAAGAGCGAAGTATTATTACTGACTGAAAATAACAAGTTTTATATAGAGTGCGCAGATCTTGATAAGCTGCAAATTAAAGTAGAAATTCTGAAACGACATGCAACTAAAAATTCATTTTGTTTGGTAACGGATCAAGATATTCATTCTGGATTTGATCCTCAATTGCAAGCTATCAAAATTAATCTTCCATCAAAATATTTCTTTGGGCTAGAAACGGATGCCTTAATCAGTCAGCCGATGCCTGCAAATTTTGGTGCATTTCTCAATTATGAAATGCACTTTGAAAATAACACTCAACATAATAATTTTGGTGTACTGCCTGAACTTGGGGTGTTTAAAGACAATTGGATTTTAAGAAATAATGCCTTTTATCGAAATAATAAAGGGGATGATTATCGTGAAGAAAAATTTGTAAGGTTAAATAGTAGTCTTGAGTTTGATTTCTCCAAAAATGCGACCAAGCTGATTATTGGTGATACGACCTCTGCCTATAGCGCATTAATTCATGGTGTGCGATTTGGTGGTTTGAGTTTTGGTACAGACTATACGTCACGTCCAGATTTTGTGTATTGGAATATTCCAAGTCTAAAAGGTAGTGCAGTTTTACCTTCGACTGTTGATTTATATATTGATGGCGTAAATATTTATCAGAAAAAGATTTCACCTGGAGATTATAACCTACAAACAGGTGCCAATATTGAAAGTGCTGGTACAGCGCAAATGGTTGTACAAGATGTATTGGGGAATACCACTGTTCGAAGTTTTCCGGTGTTAATTAGCAGTAAATTGCTCAAAGAAAATTTAAATGATTACAACATATCATTAGGGAAACTACGCTTCAGTTATGACGAAGAAAATAGCGATTATCGCGATTTTTTCAGTTCAGCCTATTGGCGTAGAGGTGTCACCAGTCGTACCACGTTGGGTGCAAGTGCTACCTATAGTGACAAAGTAAAAAATGCAGGACTGCTATGGACGCAAGCGGTCAATCGATGGTTTGTTTTAGACAGTATTTTTTTAGGCAGTAAAACCGATAATGACGATGGCTATTCTGCAGGTTTGGCTATCAGTCGTAATTTCGGGAAACTTAATTTTGGTGTGAGTTCACGCTACGCTACAAATGATTATCGGGCGTTAGGTTATGAAGATAATCATATTTTTCCAAAATTTGAAAATATGGCGTATTTGAGTTTTGCTAATTTTCCATTCTTTCAAAATTTAAATCTGAACTATATCGAACAAACCCAGTATGAATCTAATGATCCTTTATTTGAGTTAGAGGATCGCAAAATGCTCACTGTGGGTGTGAGTCGCGAAATTACACCGAATTTAATGTATACCGCCAACTATTTCCAAGAATTTGGAGATAGCGATGACTCAGGTGCCTTTATTACATTTTCTTATAATTTTGGTGGTGGTAAGCGTATTCAGGCTGATGCGGGTACCAATAAATCCGGCGGTGTCCGTTTCATTCAAAATGCATTCGGTGAATATGGTGCAAATTATGCGCTCGGTGTGGATTATCGTAATGATGAAACGGTATTAAATGCCTATGGTGGTTTGTCCACTGATGTTGGTGATTTAACCTTAAGTCATCTCTATAGTGAAAATGATTCAACAACACAGGTTGGCTACCGTGGCGCTATGGTGTGGTTGGGTGGTCAATACGCATTGACCAGTTTTGTCGATAATGCCTTTGCTTTAGTGAATGTTGGTGGTCGTGAAGATATTGATGTCATGCGTTCAATGTCTCCAGTCGCGAAAACCAATAAAAAAGGCTATGCCTTTGTACACGATATCGTTCCTTATATTAATTACGATATTTCATTTGATGAAAATCAATTACCGATCGAAAGCAAAGTTCCAAATGCTGCACATCGTTTAGTCGCATTAAGACAGCGTGGTTATAACATTAGTTTTTCAGTATTTGATACACAACAAATATTGGTCAAAATATTGGATGAACAAGGTCATCAATTTGTTGCAGGAAGTGAAGTTGCAATTGATACCCCAGAAGCTGATGTTTATCCAGTGGGTTCAGATGGCACGGTAATGTTATATGGTTTGGTTGAAGGCTACTACAAGTTGACGGTGAGGACCAGTGGTGGTCGATCTTGCCAAACAGCATTAACAGTGCCGAAAAAGGTAGAAAACCAAACTCCTGAATTAATTACATTGCAGTGTAAATAAAGGAGTATTTCCAATGAAAAGTATTTTACTCATCTCAGCAGCGTTATTTAGTTCAATAACATTTGCTGCACCGAGTCGTTGTGAAATGGGACGAATCAGTGAAACCAATATGCGCTTGGCGAATTACTATAATAGTCAAGCGGCGAGTTCATTTAGTGTCGATTGTTCCGGTAAATACCGCATACGCTTTAATAGCCGTAATTTGCAGGATACTTCGGGCAGTAGTTTTGTGACGAATGGCCCGATTAAGCTCAAAACACGAATGACTGTTTCAGGTGCGATGGAAAATCTGTGGAATGTTTCTACAGAGCAAGGCGCTGGCAAAAATAACTATGTGATTGCTGTGCGTTTGGTGGAGCGAGTGAATGCAACGACACCTGCAGGAATCTACCGCGATACAGTCTTTGTAAATATGGTGTTTTGAGAGGCTTAGCGAGTGATTTTATTTCATGGTTAAGGTGATTATATGCAGAGTGCTAAGTTCATGTCGCTAGATTGAAGCTTGAGTATAGATATTAATGTGAGTCTCTAGCTTCAATCTAAGTAGCTCCATTCTCTGTTGCAAATATAAAGTTGGATGTGAATGTCTTGAGTATTCGAGATGTTAAAATATCGATATAGCGTTAAGAATAAATAATTCAGAAAAAGTTTTTCTTATTAGAGTTCATAGGTTTAATATGTGATCTTGTTTTTATTTTAGCCATTTTATTTCGGCTAACGGGGAAGGTCAGTATTGAATCGCTATCATTCAAATGCTCCAAGTTGCGCATGTCGGAAAAAAGGTTCGATGTGCTTGGCGTATTGCGTTCAAACACGTCTGACATTTTTAAATGTCCTCATTTCTCTAATTAAACCTTTAAAGCTGAAATTTACCGTTCTTTGTCTTGTATTTGGTGCAATTGGGCTAAGTCCACAAGCTATTGCCCAATCATGTCAGTCAAAATTAGTCAGTCAAGAAGTCGCTCAGGCGCAGATGCCAAGCGGAGAATTGACCGGGCATGAGCATTGGCAAACGATAGAAAAGTTACCAGATCGTTGGAAAGATCGTTGGGATAATTATTCTGGCACAGCTTGGTATCGCTTGAAATGGCAATACACGTGTCAAGATGCAGGCTCAGATCCGCTTTCTTTGATGGTGAGTTACATCAATATGGCAGGGCAAGTGTATTTGAATGGTCAGCTGTTTTGGCAGGATGATTCATTACAAGAGCCTTTGTCACGAAGTTGGAATATGCCTCGGCAATGGGTAATTCCACCCAACAGCCTAAAGTAAGGTCAGAATGAAGTGCTGATACGAGTGGTGGGCGTCAATGCACTGAATCCAGGGCTTGGTGAGGTTAGTTTAAACCGCTATCACGATAATACCAAAGTGTATGAAAAACATTGGTTGGCTATGCGAGGCTTGCATAGCTACACCACTATTTTTGAGTTTATCTTGGGGATCATTGCGGGGCTGGTTTGGCTGTTTCGACGCGAAGAGAACGCTTTTGGTTGGTATGCCATAACCAGTTTTCTTTGGGTGCTATACGTTGGGCAACTTTTAGCTACCGAGACGCTTTGGGGGCTATCAACGCTAGATTTCTATCGTTTGCATATCTTTATCTTTCTTTGTTTTACGACAGCGACTTGTCTCTATCCTTGGCGTTTTGCAGGACGAAAATTTCCACGTCTTGAAAAAGTCATGGGGATGACTGTTTTTGTATTGGGTTGCTTGATTTTTTTTACACCACAGTCTTTGGTACAACCTGTCTTAGATTTGAGTTTTATGGTGGGCTATGCTTGCTATATGCTGAATTGCCTGACATTTTCGTGGATTGCTTATAAATCAGGACAAGTTGAAGCCAAGTTGCTGGCAGGGATTATGTTGTTGATTTATGTCCCAATTGGTGCCCATGACGGTTGGCGCTTAATGATGAATGAAGGGGATTTGATTTCGGCATATGCTTCCCCGATAACAACCTTGGGTGTGGCGATTATTTTTGCACTACGCTTGACTAAAAGTGTGAGACGAATTGAAAAGTTTAATCAAACGTTGGCAACAACGGTCACTCAAGTAAAGGAAGAGTTGACGCATACCCTACAAAATCATTATCAGTTAGAAATGGAAAATACCCGCTTGCAAGAGCGTATTCAAATTGCACATGAGCTACATGATGGCTTAGGTGGCTCCTTGGTTCGTTCAATGGCATCGGTTGAGCAGAGTTCCAAAGATCTGACCAATTCGCAATTTTTATCGATGTTGAAAATTTTAAGAGATGATTTACGACATATCATTGATAGCGGTTCAAGTTTAGGCACCAAACTGCCTGAAACCCCATTGTTATGGATGGCACCCTTTAGGCACCGTTTTAATCAGTTATTTGATTAGCTCGATATACACGCTAAATGGTCAGTTCCTGCAAAATGGGAAGTGGATGTTACTCCAATGGAATGTTTAACCCTACAGCGTGTAGCCGAAGAAGCATTAACCAATATTGTGAAGCATAGTCATGCGACCGTGGTGCAGATTCGGATTTATTATGAAAACTCGGCATTGATAATGGAAGTAGAAGACAATGGTGTGGGGTTTGATGTGAATTTGGTCAATCAAGCCGGTTTGAGTGTGGGGCTTCGTAGTATGAGTGGGCATTTAGAGCGGATGAACGCAGATATGCAAATCACTTCTCGTGCGGGTCAGACGATTTTAAAAGTGATTAAAAATTACGGATAAATCATGATTTTGTAGAAGAAATTAGTCAATTTTTTTCAATAAACTGTCATCAAATAATCATCAAAATGCAAAAAACTGCTGCTTAAACTGTGACTATACATTTATAAGAAGCATGTAAGATCATGACAGAATCGGCTATTAATTTAGGGCGTATGCAGGATGAACCTGCGCGATTTCAGTTCCAATTTAAGCATATGCAATCACGAATGGATGTGCAAACGGTCTCAACATTAATCCGTCCAGGTCTAAAAATCGCCATTGTTACAGATACGTGGGCGCCAGAAATTAATGGTGTTGCACATTCTTTATTGCAGTTGTGTAAAGGCTTGCAGCAACAAGGCAACTCAATATTTTTAATACGCCCTGAACAGTCCGAAAGTTGTCAGGATTTCAGACCTGATCAAGAGTGTTTGGTTCGAGCGCAGTCGATTCCTAAGTATTCAGGTTTACAATTTGGCTGGCCGCAACTGATCAAACTCAGTAAAGCTTTAAAAAAAGCCCAAGTCGACATTGTGCATATAGTCACTGAAGGGCCTTTGGGTTTTGCTATGCTTCAACTGGCGCGTTCTTTACAGATTCCTGTGTCCAGTGGCTTTCACTCGGCCTTTCATGATTTTAGTCGATTCTTTGATTTAGCGTTTTTAATGAAGCCTGTACAGCATTATTTACGATGGTTTCATAACAATACTCAACTCACCTGTGTACCGAGCCAAGATACTGCAGATGCCTTGCATCGATTAGGTTTTAGTTGCCCATTGGTGGTGGTCGGGCGAGGTGTGGACCATAGTCGATTTTCTCCCTCACACTATCGAGCAGAACTGAGACAACAGTGGCAAGCAGATGAACATACCCGCGTGATGCTCTATGTCGGTCGGCTATCTCCTGAAAAAGAGGTAGATGTTTTAATTTCAGCCTATCGTTCGATGTTGGCCATGGATGCACGAACGAAATTGGTCATTGTGGGGGATGGGCCAGATCGTGAACGATTAATGCAACTGGCAAAATCACTAGATGTTATTTTTATGGGAAGTTTAAGCGGTCAGGCTTTATCGGAAGCCTACGCCAGTGCGGATGTTTTTGTTTTCGCAAGTCAGGTTGAGACCTTTGGTAATGTGGTTTTGGAGGCAATGGCCAGCGGATTGCCTGTGATTGCATATAATGCCGCATGTGCCCAATTGCACGTGAGGAATCAGCAAACGGGATGGTTATGTCACTTATCTCGAACCGATGAATTTATTCGGCTTATGCAGCAATTGCCGCAACGCTCTAAATTAAAAACAATGGGCATCGAGGCGGCAAAAGACGCTGCTAAAATCGGATGGCAATATCCTGTACAACAATTTGAGCAAGCGCTATATCGCGTGGTGGATCAAGCCATGATGAGCCAATGGAGCTAGCGCTATTGGTTGTATAGAGAAGTTGAGCATCCTCATAACCAATATTCATTGAACTGTCATCAAAGCATCATTGCACTGTCAAAAATAGAACCTAAGCTGAGTCAAACACAGATCTAAACTTGTAAAAATAACAACACAAATCTAGCTCAACCCCAACACAGTCAGGCTTTGACTGTAGATAGGAGATTAGCGATGAATTTAAAAAATGCAAAAACAAGAATGCTGCATCTCGATTTAAAAGGCTGTATTTATCTCAATCATTTTTCACATCAACAAGTTGTTGCTGACATATTTAAAATGGTTAGTCGACTTGGTGATGGTGTGTTTTGGTATGTCATGTTGGCGACGGTTTGGATCGTGCAGGGCATCTCCTACAGTGTACAAATCGTCTATGTATTACTGGGTGGTTCCGTCGGCACCACGATCTATAAACTCCTCAAAAAGAAAACTGTGCGCCCAAGACCATACCAAGTGCATCAAGTGATTCGCTTAGGTGAACGCCCACTAGATCATTTTAGTTTTCCATCGGGGCATACTCTACATGCGGTCATGGCAACAACAGTGCTGGGCTATATTCAACCCATGCTGTTGGTCTTAATGTTGCCCTTTAGCTTATTGGTGGCATTATCTCGCATGATCTTAGGTTTGCATTACCCAAGTGATGTGGCTGTGGGTGCTGCAATAGGCGCTGCAGTGGGTGCGGCGATTATTCTCTGTGCGCCTCTTTTCGGTTTGCTTTTATAGTCTGATGCGGACATCTCAATTGCAAAATCTGGTAATAAAAAAATTAAAAGGGTTTATCACGTCCAATTGCTGAAATTTGTTAAAGTAAGCCATCATTCTATAGACGATGTTAGGAAGACCCATGGGTTTACGCTGGACAGATACCATTGATATCGCAATTGAGCTGTATGAAGCTCACCCTGATGTTGATCCGCAATGGATTCGCTTTACTGACCTACATGCATGGGTATGTGCATTGCCAAATTTCACTGATGACCCAGAAAAGTCGACTGAAGGTCTGCTTGAGGGAATTCAGATGGCCTGGATTGATGAGGCAAGTTAATCCCTACATCGAAAAAAGCAATTTTTTTGTATAGCAAAAGCAGAAAATAGCGCATTATTCGGTATAATGCGGCAAATTTTTCACGTCAAATTGACTTAAGGAGCCTCTCATGGCTATTGAACGTACTTTATCTATCGTTAAACCAGACGCAGTTGCTAAAAACCACATCGGCGACATCTTTGCTCGTTTCGAAAAAGCTGGTCTTCAAATCGTTGCAACTAAAATGAAACACTTGACTCAAGCTGAAGCTGAAGGCTTCTACGCTGAGCACAAAGAACGTGGTTTCTTTGGTGACTTAGTTGCATTCATGACTTCTGGTCCAGTTGTAGTTTCAGTTCTTGAAGGCGAAAACGCAGTTCTTGCTCACCGTGAAATCCTTGGCGCAACTAACCCTAAAGAAGCTGCTCCTGGTACTATCCGTGCAGACTTCGCTGTAAGCATCGACGAAAACGCTGCTCACGGTTCTGACTCTGTAGCATCTGCTGATCGTGAAGTTAACTACTTCTTCGCTCAAACTGAGATCGCTCCACGTACTCGTTAATTCGAAGTATTCAAACCAGATAAGTGGTATACTGCTTGTCTGGTTTTTTTATTCTCTGAATAATTCTTTGCTCAATAACTGAGCTTCTCCTTTGATCTTTAGACATGGTTTAGGTAATTACACATGAGTACTGAAGTAGTCGCTACATCAGCTGTTTCTGATGCACAGCAACAATCTCCATCCGCTCCGACGCAGCAAAATACTGTGGAGAAAGTGAATTTACTGGGCATGTCACGTCCGCAAATGGAAAAATTCTTCGAAGATATGGGGGAGAAAAAGTTCCGTGCTGGGCAGGTGATGAAATGGATTCATCAGTTCTTCGTGACTGATTTTGCTGAAATGACCAATATTTCTGGCAAATTGCGTGAAAAACTAGAAAAGATTTGTGAAATTAAAGCGCCTGAAGTGGTGCATAAAAATTATTCAAAAGACGGTACTCGTAAATGGGTGTTCCGTGTGGGTGATGGTGCAGGCTCATTGGTTGAAACCGTGCTCATTCCTGCAGAAGATAAAACCGGCGCACGTAAGACCTTGTGTATTTCGTCACAAGTGGGCTGTGCTCTGGACTGTTCATTTTGTTCAACTGGGAAACAAGGTTTCCAACGTGATTTGAGCCAAGCTGAAATTATTGGTCAGCTGTGGATGGCGAACTTCTCTTATATGGAAGATGTGCCAGTTGCTGATCGTGAACGTTCAGTGACCAACGTGGTGATGATGGGTATGGGTGAGCCACTGTTGAACTATGATGCCGTATTGAATTCAATGCGTATCATGCTGGATGACTTTGCATATGGCATGTCGAAGCGTCGTGTGACTTTATCAACCTCAGGTGTGGTGCCTAAAATTGACCAATTGGCACAAGACATTGATGTAGCCTTGGCAATTTCACTCCATGCGCCAAATGATGAACTACGTAACGAACTAGTTCCGATCAATAAAAAATATCCGTTGGAACAGTTGATTGCAGCGTGTCAGCGTTATATCGCAAAAGATGGTAATGAAAGTTCGCGTAAACACGTGACCATCGAATACGTGATGTTAGATGGTGTAAATGACCATCCTGAACATGCACAGCAAATGTTAAAGCTGTTGAAAAACTTACCAAGCAAAATTAATTTAATTCCGTTTAACCCGTTCCCGCATGCGCCATACGGTCGTTCAAGCCGTAACCGTATTATTTCTTTCCAAAAAACTTTGTCTGATGCCGGTTTTGTGTGTACGATTCGTCAGACACGTGGTGATGATATCGACGCTGCGTGTGGACAACTCGTGGGGCAAGTTGCTGACCGTACTCGTCGTGCGGAGCAATGGAAAAAGAAAGTTGCGCAGCAAAATGAGATACTGCGCTCACAAGGATAATAAAGAGGCAGCCAATTGAAAAAGTTAACGTATAAGTTCACTTTCGTTTCAGCTTTATGTGCATCGGTTTTAGCATTAAGTGCGTGTCAAACCCCTGATGTGGGTAAGAAAGACCCTGAAAAAGCTGTAAAGATTCGAACTCAATTGGCTGTTGAACATCTAAAATCTGGTGACTTGGATGCTGCAAAGCGTGCCCTAGACCAAGCATTAGAAGTGAATTCACGTGATTCACAGGCCAATATGATGATGGGTGTCTTGCTGCAACAAGAAGGCAGTAAAGAGAATCTAGAAAAAGCAGACAGTTATTTTAAGCGGGCGATCTCAGCTGACTCAAAAAATTCGCAAGCACGTAACAACTACGGTACGTACTTATATCAAGTTGAGCGCTATAATGACGCGATTGAACAGTTGTCGATTGCTGGGTCTACACTTGGCTATGAGCAACGTTTCAAAGCAT
Source organism: Acinetobacter sp. YH01010 (assembly GCF_013420775.1). Classification (NCBI taxonomy): domain Bacteria; kingdom Pseudomonadati; phylum Pseudomonadota; class Gammaproteobacteria; order Moraxellales; family Moraxellaceae; genus Acinetobacter; species Acinetobacter sp. YH01010. Next base: position 185,899 of record NZ_VOYF01000004.1, read on the forward strand.
TGGAAAATTTAGGTCGTATTTACCTGAAAGTGGGCGATGTGGCGAATGCTGAAAAATCATTCAAACAAGCTTTGCAGGCTAATCGTGATTCCTATGTTTCAATGTTAGAGTTGTCTGAAATCTTTTATTTGAATCAGCAGTTCCCTGCTGCCACACAAATGTATGAACAATTTGTACGTGCAGTAGGACAAAAAAATCAGGGTGCGCGTGCACTCTGGATTGGCATTCGAACAGCGCGTGCCAATGGCGACAATTTGGGTATGCAAGTACTGGTTAACCAGTTACGTGCTTTGTTCCCAGAAAGTCCTGAATACCAACGCTATTTGCAATTACAGTACAGTACTGAGGCCGTATGGAAGTAAATCCTAATTCACCGCAATCGAATGGTTCGAGCGTAGCTCCAAATGCATTAGGAAATGTACAACGCCCAGGTGAGTATTTACGTCAAGTACGTATTACGCAAAAACTGGAACTTGAAGCTGTCGCATCAGAACTCAATATTCCATTAAAAACACTGACTGCACTTGAGCAAGATGATTATAAGTCATTGCCTGAAGCGACCTTTATTAAAGGTTACTACCGCACTTATGCCAAATATTTAAAAGTTGATGCAACCAATATCATTCAACGTTTTGATGATATTTATGCCAACGATACGGGATTGTTGCCAAATCACGCGTTAAACAATTCACCGATTAAAATAATGGGTAAATTACCCGGTTCTAATCGTGACCGTAATCGTAAATGGATCAAACGGGGTCTGATTGCATTGGCGGTGTTGTTGGTCATTGGTGCGATCGTGGCAGCGATTCAGGGCATGACCTCGGGCAGCGATAATGAAGACGCTGTGACCAATGATGTCGCTTCAGAAGTTCAAGTCCTCGACATGAATGGCGGGAATGCAACAGTCAGCGGTGATCAATTGACATTGACCTTTAGTAGCCCGACTTCAGTACATATTGTTGATTCGACGGGTAAGGTGTTGGCGACTGGTCGTCAAGCATCGACGCTCAACTTAAACGGTGAAACACCATTCCAAATTCGTTTGGATGATGCAACTGTAGTGTCATTAAGCTTAAATAATGAAAATATTTCATTGTCACCATATACCGTAAACGGCAAAGCAGATTTCCGTTTATCACGTTAAGGGACAACAGAGCAGACTGAACAATGATTGAAAATCCAATTAAGCGCCGTCCAACGCGTAAAATTAAAGTAGGTTCGGTGTATGTCGGTGGTGATGCGCCGATCAGCATCCAAAGTATGACCAATACTGAAACCTGTGATGTCGAAGCGACCGTGGCACAAATTCAGCGCTGTGTAGACGTCGGTGCGGACATCATGCGTGTTTCTGTACCGAGTATGGAAGCTGCTGAAGCTTTTGGTGAAATTCGTAAACGTGTGCAAGTGCCATTGGTTGCCGATATTCACTTTGATTATAAAATTGCTTTACGTGTTGCAGACCTTGGTGCAGATTGTTTGCGTATTAACCCGGGTAATATTGGCTCAGAAGCTAAAATTCGTGAAGTGGTAGCTGCTGCACAACATAATGACATCTCTATGCGTATTGGTGTCAATGCCGGTTCACTGGAAAAAGATATTCAAAAGAAATATGGTGAGCCTACAGGTCAGGCCTTGCTTGAATCTGCAATGCGCCATATTGATATTTTAGACCGTTTAAATTTCCATGAATTTAAAGTGTCAGTCAAAGCATCGAATGTATTCCTGACTATGGATGCTTACCGTTTGTTATCTAAACAAATTGATAACCCATTACACTTAGGTGTGACTGAAGCAGGTGTCTACCGCACGGGTTCAGTCAAATCTGCTATCGCTTTAGGCGGTTTGTTGATGGAAGGCATTGGTGACACCATGCGTATTTCATTGGCCGCAGAGCCTGAAGAAGAAATCAAAATTGGCTTTGATATTTTAAAATCATTGGGCTTACGTTCAAACGGCATTAACTTTATTGCATGCCCAAGTTGTTCGCGCCAAGAATTTAATGTCATCAAAGTCATGCAAACATTGGAAGAGCGTTTAGAAGATATTCGTACCCCAATGGATGTATCGGTGATTGGTTGTAAAGTAAATGGTCCGGGTGAAGCCAAAGAAGCCGATATTGGTGTAGTAGGTGCAAGTCCGCGTTCACTGGTGTATCGTAATGGCGAAAAGAGCCATTTAATTGACACAAATCAGTTGGTTGACGAAATCGAAGCGATGGTTCGTCAACGTGTTAGCGATCTTGAAGACGCTAAAGCTAAAGAGATTATTCGCACAAGTTTTTCTGAGTAGATCATGAGTTCAATCGTCGCAATCAAAGGTTTTAATGACATTCTCCCTACGCAAAGTCCTGCATGGAGACGTCTAGAACAGCATCTATCAAGCCTGATGGATGCTTATGGTTATCAGCAAATTCGCTTGCCGATTGTGGAGCAGACTCATCTGTTCAAACGTTCTATTGGTGATGCAACGGATATCGTTGAAAAAGAAATGTACACATTCCTAGATAAAGGTAATCCGCCTGAGTCTTTGACTTTGCGTCCAGAAGGAACAGCAGGGTGTGTACGTGCAATGCTTGAACATAACTTACTTCGTGGTGCTACACCGCGTGTATGGTATGTCGGCCCAATGTTCCGCTATGAAAAACCACAAAAAGGTCGCTACCGTCAGTTCCATCAATTTGGCGTAGAAACTTTTGGTGTTGCAACACCAGATCAAGATGCAGAATTGATTTTAATGACTGCGCGTTTGTGGAAACGCATGGGCGTTGCAGATAAAGTTCAATTAGAACTCAATACTTTAGGTGAGTCTGATGAACGTGCAGCTTATCGTGCAGCATTGGTTGAATTCTTAGAGTCACATAAAAATGACTTAGATGAAGATTCACAGCGTCGTCTAACCACGAATCCACTGCGTATTTTGGATTCTAAAGATGCAAAAACACAAAGCATTTTGGAAAATGCGCCAAAACTTCACGACTTTATGGGTGAAGAAACGTTGGCTCACTTTGCTCAATTGCAGCAGTATTTGACTGATGCTGGTGTTGGTTTTGTGATCAATCAAAAATTGGTTCGTGGTCTCGACTACTACAATAAAACGGTCTTTGAATGGACAACTACACACTTAGGTTCTCAAGGAACGGTATGTGCTGGTGGTCGTTATGACGGTTTAGTCGGTCAGCTTAAAGGTAAAGCAGACCAGTCGGTGCCTGCTGTTGGTTTTGCAATGGGTATGGAGCGTTTGCTTCTTCTACTTGAACAAGTGGAAGATAATACCCCTGTGCGTGACTGTGAGCTATTCTTGGTTTCAGATCCTGCAACTCAAGGTAAAGCGTTGGTACTTGCTGAACAAATTCGTGATCAACTTGAAGCGGCGGGTAGCAACATTCGCTTAAAAGTTGGTTCACAAGGTTCAATGAAATCGCAAATGAAAAAAGCTGACCAATCGGGTGCTTTATTTGCTGTGATTTACGGTGAACGTGAGCAAGCAGCAGGGCAAGTGCTGGTAAAAGAGCTAGCGATTGCAGAACAACACGAAGTGAATGTGGCAGACTTTGTTGCCTTCATTATCGAAAAAATTTCTTCAAAATAATCCCTATAACATAAGGAAAAAGGTAATTTCATGAGCGCATTGAGTGAAGAAGAACAACTTGATAATTTAAAATCGTTTGCTAAAAAATATGGCTCTGCCATTGTTAGCGGCATTTTAATTGCGTTGATTGCCTTTTTCGGATGGGAATACTGGCAGAAGAAAACTTTGGCTGAATCGCAAATGCAAACAGCCAAAGTCCAGCAGTTAATGGATGATGCTCAGTCGGCGACGGGTGACGCTTTTACACAACTTTCTGCGACTGCAGATAAAATTGTAAAAGAAGCGCCAGATTCGCCACAAGCCATCCAAACTCAGTTGCTTATGGCAAAATTGGCGTATGATAAAGCGGATTATGCCAACGCTGAAAAAGCTTTGAAAAAAGTTGAAAATTCAAAAGTTGATGATGCAGGCTTAGTTCAATTGGTGAAATTACGTTTGGCGTATGCACAATTGGCACAAAAGAAATTTGATGAAGCATTAAAAACTTTAGAAGCGGTTAAAGAACCTGCTTTTCAAGCAACTGCAGATGAAGCCCGTGGCGATGTCTATGTTGCGAAAAATGATATCGAAAATGCAAAGAAAGTTTATCAAAGTGCATGGGATGCTTTGGTTGAGCGACAAGAAGAACGTCAAATTTTACAAATTAAACTCGAAAGTGTAGGCGTTTTAGTTGATGATCCTGAAATTGAACGTCCGATTATAGATACACAAGTGGAAGCAACTGAATGAATAGAAAATACAAAATTACCTGTGCGCTGACAGTTTTAACACTTGCTTTGGCTGGTTGTGCAAATAAAGGAAAAGTAGAAAAAGTAAAACCAAATCCTTTACCAAAATTGGAACAGGCAAAAACTTTAGCACCTGTATTTTCAAACAGTGTGGCTTCAACTGAAGAAGCAGATCCACTGCGTTTACGTATGGATGCAGATAACGGCGTTGTTTTTAGCGTAAATCCTAACGGTGAAGTTCAAGCCTACAAAGGCAAAGAGCGTTTATGGCAGAAGAAAATCTCTAAACAAGGTTTGACTGCAGGTGTAGAAGCTGCTGACGGTATTGTGGTTGTCGGTAATGCAAAAGGTCAATTATTTGCATTGGATCAGGCAACAGGTGAGCAAAAGTGGACGGCGCAATTAACCGGCGCGTTACTTTCACCGTCGTTGATTCAAGCAGGTCGCGTTATTTCAGTCACCAACGATGGTACGGTATACGCAAACGATGTGGCAACGGGTCAACAAACTTGGACCTATAACTTGCCAAATGTGCAATTTAGTTTACGTGGTATGGCAGCACCGGTATCACTTGATGCACGTCATGTTCTCATCGCTTCTTCAAATGCCTATATCTATGTGATTGATGCATTGAGCGGTATTCCGAAAATGCAGCGTCGTGTTGCAGTGTCAGACGGTCGTTCAGATGTACAACGTCTCATTGATATTGACGGTGAACCGACTGTAGCAGGTCAATTTTTAATTACCACCAGTTATCAAGGCCAAGTGACAGCGCTTGATCTTGCCTCACAACAAGTGATCTGGAGCAATGATGCGAGCAGCATTCAGCGTCCTGAAGTTGCGGGCAATGGTGTCTTTGTGGCACAAACTGATGGTAAAATTGTGGCTTATGAAATTACCACTGGTCAAACATTGTGGGAAAATGACCAATTGCTTAATCGTAATTTGAGTAACCCAGTGATGTTAGGTCAAGACCTTGTGGTTGGTGATCTGGATGGGGTACTTCACTTAATCAACCCAGCGACAGGCGAGTTGGTTGGTCGTTCTAAAACCAGTGGTGAAGTACGTTCACTACGTGTAATTGACAACCAATTATATGTGTCGACACGTAAGGGTGCATTAAGCATTTGGCAGAACCGTTAATTTTTCTGCGGCTTATGTTAAAATAAGCCAAACCGTATTTTTAACGCGGGGGATTGAATCATCAATGCCCCGTGTTTTTATTTATTTTAGGCATTTATCCTATTTCCATTCTTCCTAAGCTTTCTGATGTTCAGACCAGACCAAACTGGCTGATCTGGAATAAAGGTTAATCTATGAAACCCGTAATTGCGCTCATTGGTCGTCCGAACGTCGGAAAATCAACGTTGTTTAACCAGATAACCAAGAGCCGTGATGCTCTCGTTGCTGACTTTGCCGGTCTGACTCGTGACCGTAAGTATGGTGACGCGACTTATCAAAATAAATCCTTTATCGTCGTTGATACTGGGGGTATTGGCGAAACTGAGGGCGGTATCGACTCGTACATGGCAGAACAGTCAAAAACTGCCATTAATGAAGCAGATATTATTGTCTTCGTGGTCGATGCGCGCGCAGGCCTATTGGCATCTGATGAGCAAATTGCACGTGACTTACGTACGCTAGGTAAAAAAGTTTATCTTGTTGCCAACAAAGTTGATGGTGTACATGCCGAAGCAGCTTTAGTTGAATTCTTCAAATTGGGTATGGGTGAACCACTTCAAGTGGCTGCCAGCCATGGTCGTGGTGTTCAGCAAATGCTTGAAGAAGTGTTAGCTGAAGTGCCTGAAGATGAAAGTGAAGAACAACACGATAAAGACACAGGCTTACGTTTAGCGATTATTGGTCGTCCAAACGTGGGTAAATCGACTCTAGTGAACCGTTTGTTGGGTGAAGACCGTGTGGTTGCATTTGACCAACCAGGTACTACACGTGACTCGATTTATATCCCATTTGAACGTGATGGCCGTAAATACACATTAATCGATACTGCGGGTGTACGTCGTAAAGGTAAAGTGGACGAAATGATCGAGAAATTCTCGATTGTGAAAACTTTACAAGCGATGAAAGATGCGCATGTTGTGGTTATTGTTGTCGATGCACGTGAAGGGATCGTTGAGCAAGACTTGCATTTGATCGGTTATGCGCTTGAAGCAGGCCGTGCGATGGTGATTGCCATCAACAAATGGGACAACATGTCTGACTATGACCGTAAACAGTGTAAATTAGATGTTGAACGTCGTTTTGACTTTATTCCATGGGCAAAAATTCACTTAATTTCTGCACTTCACGGTACAGGTGTTGGTGATCTTTATCCATCGATCCACCGTGCTTATGATTCTTCTCATTTGAAAGTATCACCTGCGAAAATCACTCAAATCTTGAATGATGCAACTGATGCGCACCAACCACCAATGGTTCAAGGTCGTCGTATCAAAATGCGTTATGCGCATATGGGCGGACAAAATCCACCGACGATTGTGATTCATGGTAACAAAGTTGATAAAACGCCAAATGACTATCGTCGTTACCTAGAAAACGTGTTTCGTAAAGTTTATAAACTTGAAGGTACGCCAGTCAAAATTGAATTTAAAACCTCTGATAACCCATTTGAAGGTCGTAAGTCGCAAATCGATGAGCGTACGGCGGCACGTAAACGTCGTTATGTTCAGAAGTTCAAAAAAGCGGAAAAGAAATTCAAACGCTAAGTTTAGATGAACAAAAAAAGCCTGCAGATATGCAGGCTTTTTTTTCACTTTATTTATCTAAAAAGATGTAGAAATTAGTTTTTGCACTTTTTAGCTTGGCGGTAAATATCAATATTATCCAGGTTGGCTTGAGCAACTTCCATGGATTGCTGTGCGCTGCTGCTATCCTGTTGTGTATTTTTATTGCCAGAAAAAGCTGTAGCAAATTGTCCCATACGCGCCGCTGTTTCAGATTGACCTGAAAATGCGGATAGCGCGTTGCCAGCAAGACCTGCCCATTTTGAAACTTGATTATTTTGCTGTGCAGACGCTTGGCTTAATGCCAGTTGCGATGCTTCTAAAGTACGTTCAAAGGTTTTACGCTCAACGCTCAGGTCAGTGCAATCTAAGGTTTTTAAATAACTGGTACTATAAACACTATTGTTGGTTTGGCTAGCTTGATTGAAATTTGAGGCATAGCCACGGTCTGCTTGAGCTACGGCATAGGCAGCTTCTTGACGGCTTTGATTCATACGTGCTTCAGCTTGGTCCATGATCGCGCCATTTTTGGCACCCATCACTGCAACGGCCGCATCCAATAAACCTGCTTGAGCGAAACATGGTAGGACACAAAGTGAACTGATTAAGGTGATTTTTCTTAGCATCTGGTTTACCCCGAGTTTTAAATTAAAGTTATAAGAATCTAGAGTATTTTATCTAATTGAAGATGTATTTGAAATATTTATTATACTTAAGTATTTGAATATATTTATAATATTAAGTATTTCTTAAGTGGTTAGAAATATTTTTAAACTGAGTTTTAAAATCTCGACGAGTCAAAGGACCGATGCGCTCATCTGTAATGTGGTGTATTTTGTGTCGGAGTGTCGCATAAAATATAGCGTCATGGACGTAGTGTAAAAGATATTGGATCAACAACTTATGGCGAAAATTCAGCTTGAATATAGTGCAATTACTGACTTCTTTGTGGAGCCGCATGGCTTGAGTCGTCAAGAGGTAATTGCCGTGCGTAAACAAGCCATTTACCAATATCGCAATCAATTACTTGCGCAGCGGCTAAATAGGTCAGTTGAAAATTCAGATTTTTCAAAGTCTGCATTTGGTAAGCCTTTTCTTCCTGATTTTCCACACTTTCATTTTAATCATAGTCATAGCCAGCAGCATTATGTTTTGGCCAGCAGTGAAAAAATCGCCAATATTGGTGTGGATATTGAGGATTTAAATCGAAAAGTTCGTTTTGATGCGATGGCTCAACACAGCTTTCATCCCGAAGAATTGCTCAATTGGGACAGTTGTGAGCATGATCCTGATTTTTGGTTTAAAGTTTGGACCACCAAAGAGGCGGTACTTAAAGCGTCAGGTTTAGGGATTCGAGTGAACCTGAATGAACTGAATACACAGTGTCATCCTGAGCAGAATGGTGGGATGTGTAGCCATCCCGCAATTGGCACTTTTGCTTATCAGAATATTCAACTGCCGCATGTCATGTTGACGGTGGCATGGCAAAGTGAACAATCTTGCCGAGGCTTTCATTTGCCTAATATTGAGTTGAATGTCTTATAAATCGGTATGAAATAAAATCATCATGAAAAAAGCCCTGTTCTGGCTGAACAGGGCTTTTTTTTAAATTAATCTAAACTGGCTTTAGATTAGATTTTGCATTTTTTAGAACCTTGGTAGATACCAATATTGTCGATGTTTGCTTGAGCAGCAGATTTGTTTGCTTGTTGAAGTTCAAGGTTGCCTGCTTCTGAAGTATCTTGCTCACCAGCCAAGCTGTTTGCAATGTTGCCTGCACGAGCAGCTTTTTCAGAGTTACCACCGAAAGCAGCAAGAGCGCCACCCGCTAAACCAGCAAATTTGCTCAATGATTTGCCTGGCGCTTGAGCAGATGCTTGGATGTTTGCAATGTTTTTGTCAGCAGCTTCTAAAGAGCGCTTAGCATTCGCTTTTTCAACAGCAAGAGTTGCACAATCCATCGCTTTTAATTCTGAAGATGCGAATTGAGTTGTAGCAAAAGCAGAAATTGAAATAGAAGTAACAGTTGCAAGAACAAGTAATTTTTTCATGAAATAATTCACTTTTATTGTTAGAAAATAAACGCCCGAAAGTAATGGGCGGGTGAATATTATTCAAAAAAAGGAATTTTGTCCTGTTAAAATGTGACAATTGTGTAACTTTGTGTAATTTGCGTACAAATATGATTGCAAAATTAAATGATTAGTAACACGTTACTATTTGTGTTTTTGTGCAATCCAAATATTACTTAAGCGGTTGACAAATTGCGGGCTAAACTTCGATAAATTAAACAAAAATTTAGCTTTCATCCCCACAGGTGTATGTGTGGCCATTAAGACCGTATCCTTTTTTTGTACCAAGGCATAAATTTGCTGAGCGACATCGCTCGGTTGAAGATTGATGCCCATTTTCTTAATGCTTTGGGCATCCATGTCTTGCACCATCGCGGTTTGAACAAATAAAGGCATCACATCTAAAACGCGAATATTGTATTTTTGCCATTCAATATCCAAGCTTTCAGTGAACCCACGTACAGCAAATTTAGATGTGGCATAACTGGCTAAATCAGCTTGTCCATAAATTGCTGAAGCTGAAGAGAGGTTAATCACACGAGCAAAATTGCTTTGTTGTAAATAGGGGAATGCCGCATAGCAACCGTTTATCACCCCTTTGACATTGATATCAATTGTTCGGTGGTGTGCAGACAGTTCCGTATGTTCAAAGCTGCCTGAATGCAGAATTCCGGCATTATTGACTAAGATATTCAGCTGACCTGCCCATGCAACAAATTCAGCTAAAGCGCTTTGCCATTGCTCTGGTTGTGTTACATCTAAATGTCCAGCTTTGGCATGGCTACCGAGTTCGGCAGCTAAGGAGGTAACTTGAGATTGGTTAATGTCGTAGAGCCCAACTTTATATCCTTGTTGTATGAACAGTCGCGCAATTGCTGCGCCAATCCCTTGTCCTGCACCGCTAATAAAAATACTTTGCATGTTATGCTTCCCTGAATTGAGTTGCTCATTCCTTGAGTGAATTTTGAGCATATCAAATTCTGTAATCGAAACAATGTACTGATGAGTAAATAGCTGGAGTTCACATGGAACAATTATTAGCAGTGATGAAAGAATTACGTGAAAAATGTCCATGGGATCAAAAGCAAACCCCAGAAAGTTTGACTCGTTATGCCATCGAAGAAGCCTATGAAGTTGAAGCGGCAGTTCGTTCAGGTCAGAGTGATGATGTACGAGATGAACTGGGGGATTTATTACTACAAGTGGTTTTTCAGTCGCAGATGTATAGCGAACAAGGCGCATTTGATTTTCAAGATGTGGTGCAAGCCATTACAGATAAATTAATTCGCCGTCATCCCCATGTGTTTCAGGCAGAGCAATTCTCAGCACTCAATGCGGATGATGTGGCAACACTATGGAAACAGATTAAACAACAAGAAAAAGCAGGGAAATCAGTATCTAGATTAGATGAAGTTAAACATGCTCCTGCATTAAGCCAAGCAGATGAAATCCAAAAAAATGTGGCGAAAATTGGCTTTGATTTTCCAGATATTGAAGGGGCTTATGGCAAGCTTGAGGAAGAGCTGGGGGAATTAAAAGAGGCTTTGGCAGGCAAAAAATCCGACGAAATATTTGATGAATTTGGTGATTGCTTATTTTCTCTGGTGAATGTTGGACGTAAGATTGGCATCTCAAGTGAGATGGCACTTTTAAGTACCATTCATAAATTTAGAAGCCGCTTTGCTTATATTGAAGCACAAGCCACATTACAACAAAAACATGTAGAAGACCTGTCTCTGACTGAAATGGATCAGTTGTGGGAACAGGCAAAACAACAATTAAAACAACAGGCTAAATATGTACCGCATCCTAAAGAATAAATACTTTACGCAACTACTTGTCTTGGTTTTGGGTTTAATGGCAGATTTGACTTATGCTCAAAGCCCTTCGGGCTACGCGGAATGGAAAGCCATGCAGCAAGCTCAAGATCAGCAATTAAAAAAGCAATCTGAGGCCTCGAAGTCCAAAGCGACAACTGCACCGAGCAATACCAACTATTATTTGTCACGACCCAGCACTCAGCAAAATAGCCGATCAGATCAGGTACGCTTAAATACAGCCTCAGTCGATGAACTGCAAACATTACATGGGATTGGTCAGAAAAAAGCAGAAGCCATTGTGCAATATCGTAAAAGTAATGGCTTATTTAAAAGCATTGATGATATTCAACAGGTTAAGGGAATCGGTCCTGCGCTGTTTGCTAAAAATAAAGCAAAATTGGCACTTTAAGTGAAGTGTAAAAAAAAGAATTAGGTTAAGCTCAGCTTGAGCATCGAGATAATCAAATTGCCCTTTGATTGTGTTAGAGATATCATTAGCGACATCTTAAGAATTTTACGTTCAGACGTAGGAGACAGCGTCTTTTGCAAACTTTGCGCGCGTCCAAATGTGGTTTATCAACCACACAATTACCTTCTTCCATTTTAGATGTGATTGATGCCTTAACTAAGGCAGGCTATGAAGCTTATATCGTGGGTGGCGGTGTCCGTGACCTAATGTTGGGTCATGCACCTAAAGATTTTGATGCCGTAACTAATGCGACACCAGCTCAGGTGAAAGAAGTCTTCGGGCGACGTTGCCGAATTATTGGTCGTCGTTTTGAGCTGGCGCATGTCTACTCAGGACGTGAACTGATCGAAGTTGCGACCTTCCGTGCGCCGCCTAAAAAAGCCGTGACTTCTGCTGCGGGCATGATTTTACGTGATAATAATTGGGGTACGATTGAGCAAGACTTTGCACGTCGTGACTTCTCGATCAATGCAATGTATTACCAACCACGCAAAGGTGAAGTGCTAGATTTTTGTCATGCAGTAGATGACATTAAGCATAAAACGTTGCGTTTATTGGGTGATCCACAATTACGTTTTGAAGAAGATCCTGTGCGGATGCTTCGGACTTTACGTTTTGCAGCCAAATTAAACTTTAATATTGATCAAAAAATTCTGGATGTCTTTACTCCAGAACTTACTCAATTGCTGCGTGATGTGTCTCCACATCGTTTATACGACGAGTCACAAAAACTCTTTACTATGGGGCATCTCAATCGCGTCTTACCGATGCTGATCGATTTTGGTATTTGGTATCAATTATTTGCAGATATCAAACCAGTCGTAACCCCATTTATTGAGTTGGCTGCAAAAAATACCGATCAACGTATTTCGATTGGGAAAACCATTAACCCTGCATTTTTCTATGCCGTGTTATTGTGGATTCCGTTCCAAGAGCGTTGTACGTTCTATCTAAATAAAGGTGTTGTTCCTGCTGAAGCACGTGCTCAAGCAGGCTTAGATGTATTGAAACGTCAGGCTACACGAACCATTATTCCACGCTTTGCCGAAACATTTATTCGTGAAGTTTGGGAAATGCAAACCCGTTTGCTGAATCCAAAACCACAGCAAATTGAAGCACTTTCAGGTCATGCACGTTTCCGTGCAGGCTTTGACTTTCTGCTGCTGCGTGAAAAATCGGGCGATATAAGCACGCAAGGTATGGGCCAGTGGTGGGATGCTTATCAGCAGATGAGCACTGACGAAAAAGAACTGGCAATTAGCCAATACAATCGTCAACGTGCCAAGAGTCGTCGTAAAGCGGCGCATGAAGATGTGGAAGCCAAAACTTCTGCACATCAGCAAGTTGAAATTGAACCGCTGGTGAATGAACCAGAAAGCAGAAGTCGCCGTCAACGTAAGCCTAAATCACATGCCAACAGTCCAGCGACAGTGTCAATCGTGGCAGCGTCAGCCAGTGGTGAAATTGGTGCAGATCATCCGATTTTAAAACGTAAACGTGTGAAACGAGATTTGACTCAGGTTATTTTTGGGCCAACACAATGACGCTGACATATATTGGTTTAGGCAGTAATTTAGGTGATTCTCTACAGATCCTCAGTGAAGCGGTGCATAAACTTGCGACACTCGGTACAGTGAAAGTCTCACAACTGTACCAAAGTCCGCCAATGGGTCCACAAGATCAGCCGAATTATTTAAATGCAGCGGTTGCATTAGAAACGGATCTAGCACCTTTGGCCTTGTTGGATGAATTGCAACGCTTTGAACAAGAGTCGGGGCGTGTACGCCTACGTCATTGGGGGGAGCGTACACTGGATTTAGATTTACTGATTTATGGTGAACAGCACATTCAAAATGAACGTTTGACGGTGCCTCATGTTGGTGTTTTAGAACGTGATTTTGTGTTGAAACCTTTGTTGGATTTAGATGAGAATCTACAGATTAAAGGACAACCATTAAAAGATTTACCTATTTTGAATAATCCAAATTTAACTGTATTGGATGCAGGAAACTGGGCCCATCTTTAATTTTTGTATGACCACTTGAGAAAGCCGTCATCTGAGGAATATTGAAATGATTAGTCTAAGTGACTTGAAAAAATTTAAAGCGGAAGGCCGCAAATTCTCCTGCCTGACTTGCTATGATGCGAGCATGGCAAAAGCAATGGAAGTTGCTGAAGTCGATAGTATTCTGATTGGTGATTCATTGGGGATGACCATTCAAGGGAATGACTCAACTTTACCTGTCACTGTTGAAGATATGGTATATCACACTGCAGCAGTGCGTCGTGGCAATAAACATGCGTTTATTTTGACTGATTTGCCATTTATGACCTATGCCACTTTGAATGACGCTTTGGTGAATTCAAAGACTGTGATGCAAGCAGGCGCACAGATGGTCAAATTGGAAGGTGGCGCATGGTTGTCAGAAACAGTTGAAGTATTGACCCGTAATGGTATTCCAGTGTGTGTGCATTTAGGGTTAACTCCGCAATCGGTTCATGTGTTTGGCGGTTATAAAGTGCAAGCACGTACACGCGAAACTGCGGATCAACTCATTGCAGATTGTAAAGCTGTGGTTGATGCAGGTGCAGCACTTTTACTTTTGGAATGTGTTCCTGCCCAAGTGGGTAAAGAAATTAGTGAATTATTCCCAAATACACCTGTGATTGGGATCGGTGCCGGTGCAGAAACGGATGCTCAAGTCTTGGTTCAACAAGATATGCTGGGACTGACGTTTAGTCACGTGGCGAAATTTGTTCGCAACTTTATGAAAGAGCAAGCAGGGGAAACGGCAATTGTGGATGCGTTTAAGGCGTATCATGCTGCCGTACTAGATGGTAGCTTCCCTGCCAAAGAACATACATTCCAAATTGAGCTGTAAGACATGAAAACTGAAACAACGATTCAAGGTTTAAGTGCATCGCTAAATCCAGCACGTGCTGCGCGTAAAATCATTGGTTTTGTACCAACGATGGGGAACTTGCATGAAGGTCACCTCAATTTAGTTCGTGAAGCACGTAAACTGTGTGATGTCGTGGTGGTGAGTATTTTCGTTAACCCAATTCAGTTTGGTCCAAATGAAGACTTTGACAACTATCCACGCACTTTGGAACAAGATCAGCACTTATTGGCTGAAGTGGGTTGTGACATCGTGTTTGCGCCGACTGTTGAACAAATGTATGGCAACAAACCGCGCTTAACCAATATTAGCGTGGGCGGCATTACCAATGATTTGTGTGGCGAACAGCGTCCGGGTCATTTTGACGGTGTTGCTGTTGTTGTGACAAAACTCTTTAATATTGTTCAACCGAATTTTGCATTCTTTGGGCAAAAAGATTACCAGCAACTTGCAGTGATTCGTCAGTTTGTACGTGACTTAAATATTCCACTAGAAGTGATTGGTGTGCCGATTACTCGTGCCGAAGATGGTTTAGCATTGAGCTCACGTAATGGTTATTTAAGTGCGGAAAATCGTGCGATTGCACCAACGATTTACCAAAGCTTGAAAACGGCTGAGGCAGAATTACATGCTGGAACTCAACTGGCAGATGTGTTAGCGAATATTAAAGCAACATTGACAGCAGCGGGTTTTGTTGTGGACTATGTTGAAGCACGTACACCTGAATTACAGAAAATTGAAGAATTTGATCAAGACGTGGTGTTGTTTATTGCGGCTAAATTAGGCGCAACACGTCTTATTGATAATATGCAGGTTAAATATACTGCAGTTTAAAACGGCTATGGGGTAGCAAGCGATGAAGCGCATTTTAATTGTTACAGGACAATCTGGATCTGGAAAGTCATCTGCATTACAGATACTTGAGGATTTGGGCTATTACTGTATCGATAATTTGCCATTGGCCTTACTCCCCGAAATTGTTGAAAAACTCGATTCAGAAAATAATCTTGAACAATTGGCACTGGGTGTGGATGTCCGCAGTACACGTGCAGATTTACAAGAGTTCGATTTGGTTTTTCAACAGCTACAACGCCATGGCTCAGTCGATATTATTTATTTGACCACGCGTGATCAGGAATTGATTGCGCGATTCAGTTCATCTCGACGTCCCCATCCGTTGGCAAGTCGTTTCAAAAGTTTAAATGAGTGCATACAGGAAGAAAAATCTTTACTGTTGCCGATTCAATTACGCTCGACAGTACATATTGATACTACTGATAAGAGCGTACATGATTTAAAACATACCTTGCTGTCTAAACTCGGACAGGCAGATAATTTAATTTTGATCTTACAGTCTTTTGGCTATAAGCATGGTATTCCACTCGATGCAGATTATGTTTTTGACGTCCGTCATTTGCCCAATCCACACTGGGATATGGAATTGCGTAAGTATTCAGGATTAGATGAGCCAGTTCGTCAGTTTTTACAACAAAGTGAACAAACCAATGAAATGTTCCAAGATATTTATAATTTTTTGGATAAATGGCTGCCGGCATTTGCCGAAGGGCATCGTCATTACATGACGGTGTCGATCGGGTGTACAGGTGGGCAACACCGTTCGGTATATATCGTAGATAGACTAAAAAAAGCACTTGAGGCAAAATGGTCTATTCAGGTTCTACATAGAGAAATGAAGCACTGGTCATGATCGACACAACTGTTGACGTAATTAATAAACTGGGTTTACATGCGCGTGCATCTGGCAAGCTAATCGAAGTCACGACCAAATTTCGCTCGTCGATTCAAATTGGTAAGGGTGGAAAATTAGTAGATGCCAAAAATATTATGTCTTTGCTGATGCTTGGCGCAGGCAAGGGCACAACTTTACGCTTAGTGATTGAAGGTGCAGATGAAGAAAAAGCTTTGTCTGAAATTCAAGCACTGTTTGCAGCAAAATTTTACGAGGCAGATTAAACGTGGCACGTCGACCGAACCGCTATACCGAAGAAGACTTTGAATCCTTAGAAGGACGTGCAAGTAAAACTGAGCAAAAGAAAGCTGTACAACGTATGGCTGCTTTGGGCGAGGAACTTGCAAAACTGAATCCTAAACAGATTAAAAATCTTCCTGTAGAAGAGCGTCTGATCGAAGCACTACTTGATGCACAAACCATTACTTCACATGAAGCGCGACGCCGTCAGTTTCAACGTGTAGGTAAATTACTGCGTAATGAAGATGAAACCATGATTTTATCTTACTTAACCCCGCAGCAAGGTGCGAAAAAAACAGCGCAGCTTCAACGCTGGACTGAACGTATGATTGCCCAAGGTGATCCCGTCATTAAAGAGTTCATGAAAGCACATAATGCTGCTGAACATCATCCTATTCGTCAGCATATTTTGCGTATTCAACGTGATATAGCAAAAAATGTAAGCGAAGAAGAACTGACTGCGTCAAAGTTGAAATTGTTTAACTACATTCAACAAGTGGCTTTATTATCTGATAACTAATGCATGATTAGATAACCAGGTACTTAGATAGCTCAATGATCAGAGAATTCAACATGATCTGATCATTGAAGCAAAACGTGAAGTTATAGACTTCACATCAAAAAAGCGACCTGATTAGGTCGCTTTTTTTGCTTAAATGATTGAAAAAATCATGCTTGGCTTTTGAGTTTTAATATTAACCAAATTCACCAACAGCGCGCTCTTTAGCCCATTCACGGAGAACGAACTTCTGAAGTTTACCTGTCGAGGTTTTTGGAATTTCGGTAATCACTACATCTTTAGGTACTTTGAAACGTGCAAGGTGCTGCTTACAGAATTCGATCAGTTCTTCAGGCGTTGCTTCTTTACCTGCTTTTAATTCAATAAAGGCACAAGGCACTTCTTGCCAACGAGGGTCAGGTTTTGCAACCACTGCAGCGGTCAGTACAGCAGGGTGTTGATATAGAATTTCTTCTACTTCGAGCGATGAAATGTTTTCACCCCCTGAAATGATCACATCTTTAGAGCGGTCAGTAATTTTGGCATAACCGTCAGGTTGGCAGACTGCTAAGTCGCCGGTATGGAACCAGCCACCGGCAAAGGCTTCAGCCGTTGCTTCTGGGTTTTTCAAATAGCCTTTCATTACGATGTTGCCACGGAACATGATTTCACCCATGGTCTGGCCATCATGCGGAACAGGTAACATGGTTTCAGGATCAATGACTTTCATGCCATCTTGAAGCGGGTATGGCACACCTTGGCGAGAATGCAACTGTGCTTGTTCTTGAATGGAAAGATCAGACCAACCAGCTTGCGATGCGCAAAGTGCTGATGGACCATAGGTTTCAGTCAAACCGTAAACATGTGTGACATTGATACCAATATTACGCATCCCTTCAATAATCGCAGCAGGTGGCGCTGCACCAGCAACCATCACTTCAACGCGATGGTCAAATTGTGCTTTTTTCTCTTCAGGCGTATTGATCATCATTGAAAGTACGATTGGCGCACCGCAGAAATAATCTACTTTGTGTTCTGCAATCAATTTGAAAATCAGTTCAGGGTCGATTTTACGTAGACAAATATTGGTTCCGCCATTGGCTGCCATTGTCCAAGCAAAGCACCAGCCATTACAGTGGAATAGAGGAAGCGTCCACAGATACGTTGCACGTGGCGTCATGCCGCAAGCAATGATGTTACTCGCTGCATTGATATATGCGCCGCGGTGATGATACACCACGCCTTTTGGATTCCCTGTGGTACCCGAGGTATAGCTTAAACTAATGGCATCCCATTCATCTTGAGGTAAGTGCCATTCAAAGTTGGCATCACCTTGCGCCAACCAGTCTTCAAATTCGATTTGTCCAATCGGTTGTGCTGTACCTTCAAATTCAGCATCTGCCACATCAATGACATAAATGTCTTGATCGATTAAAGCTAAAGCTTCTGTGGCTACTTGAGTGAATTCAGGGTCAACCAGCAGGACTTTGGTTTCCGCATGTTCCAACATGAAGGCAATGGTTTTCGCATCAAGACGTGTATTTAGCGTATTCAGTACAGCACCGGCCATTGGTACGGCAAAGTGTGCTTCAACCATAGCAGGAACATTCGGTAATAACACAGACACAGTGTCGTTTTTGCCAATGCCTAATTGTTGCAACTGATGTGCAAATTGACGACAGCGGTTATACGTTTGGCGCCATGAAATATGACGATTGCCATGGATAATGGCATCCTGATCAGGATAAATATAAGCTGCACGCTCTAAATAACGTAGAGGCGAAAGTGCCACAAAATTTGCCGGGGTCCGTGGCAATTCATCGTATGCGCTAACCATCGTGGTACTCCAAGTCCATGTCTATTTGTTTTAAATCTAACTTAACAATAATTCAGTCCGTAGCTTCTCTGCATTTATGCTTTAGTCGAGTATTTACACTAAATTTTTAAGTTATTGAAATTGAATAAAATAAAAACAGTAAAGTGACGAAAATGAACCCTGTGGTTCTCAAAATTGATTTTTTAGCATAAATAATTTAGTTGAAAAATATACAGGGTTTGTTGGTTTTTTATACTAATTTGGCAGATATTTCCGTGTGTGATCTTCTTTGTTGATTCGGTTTGAATGATGCTTAACGAATAATGTAGAGCGCCTTGAATAGTCTTTGTGGGGGTATAAACGAATGATTTTTTCTTTAATTGATCGTGGCTTATTTACTGTTTTATAACAATAAACTTAAATTTGAGAAGATGCTTAACTTCGTATAATCTAAGTAAAAAATCAAGATGGCTTGCGCATTAACATTGCAAAAGCGGAAATCAAAAATAAAACAATACGGCTAAATACAATAAAAAGTATGGCGACAAGGATGAATATGACAATTCAACACGACATTGCATGGGAAAATTGGTCAGGTGCTCAGAAGTCGATCCCGAAGTCATTTATACAACCGCAAAATCTTGAGCAATTAATGGATATAGTGCAATCCCATCCCAAGATTCGTATGGTCGGTGCAGGGCATTCTTTTAGCCCTTTGGCAAAAACTACAGATACCTTAGTACGTTTAGATCATCTCAAAGGCATTCTAGATATCGATGCTGAACGCTGCCAAAGTACCGTCCAAGCTGGCACAAGATTATTTGATTTGGGGGAGAAGCTCGCGGCTTTTGATCAAGCACTGATGAATCAAGGAGATATTGATCGTCAAAGTTTGGCTGGAGCTATCGCAACAGGAACACATGGTACCGGACTCGAATTACCATGTTTATCGGCATTGGTTACGGGTTTTGAGTTATTAACCGCGCAGGGCGAATTAATACAATGCAGTGCTGAACAGAACAGCGAAATTTTCCAAGCAGGGCGTGTTTCACTCGGGAGTTTAGGCGTGCTGACGCATGTAAAGCTGCAAAACCGACCGATGTATAAACTCAAAGAACAAACGCGATTATGTCCGCTGAAAGATGTCTTGCAGAATATGCAGCAATGGCAATATGAACATCGACATATTGAGTTCTGGGCATTTAGTCATGCCGATCAGGTTATTTTAAAAACCTTAGATGAGACGGAAGATAACCTTCAACCTCGAAAAGAACAGTGGTTAGATGACGACGTATTACTCAAACTTTGTGCAGAATTGACGCGAATTTTTCCACCACTGAATCCATGGCTACAAAAATTATTAGGTGTTTTTGTCAAACCTTCGATCAACGTAGACTGGTCAAGTCGAATTTTTCCTTCTGCTCGAAGTACCAAATTTAATGAGATGGAATACCAGATTCCGCTGCAACACGGGATGAATTGTTTAGAAGAAATTTTGCATACCCTTCGACGACATAAGGTTCCGATGTTTTTCCCGCTAGAATATCGACTTGTACGTGGGGATGATATTTGGCTCAGTCCGTTTTATCAGCAAGATTCGGCCTCAATTTCGGTGCATCAGTTCTATAAGCAAGATTATCAAGTCATCTTTAAGCTCGTGGAGCCGATTTTTTTAAAATATGGCGGGCGTCCGCATTGGGGGAAATTGCATAGCCTAAATGCGCGGCAGCTTCAAAATGTGTACCCCAAGTGGCAAGATTTTTTGAATATTCGACAAGAATTAGATCCTCAGCAAAAGTGGCTCAGTCCAGAGCTACAGCAATTACTGATTGAATAAGCGTCGTGGAAGGTTAAACACTGAAGACCAATTGAACGATATGAAAAAGGGGATGGCATGGATGCATATTTTCAACAGTTGAATACGCTGTTAAAGCAAAACGGGACGGGGATGCCCCAGTTAATCGTGGATGTTGACGCATTAAATCACAACTTGGTGATCACTCAGCAGCAAATACCACATAGTCTGTATCCGCGCTTGGTAGTGAAATCCTTGGCGTGCATGGCATTGCTCCAACATTGTGCTACACAGCTTCAGACACAGCGTTTCATGCTATTTCATTTTGCACATCTGAAAACACTTTTCGAATCGATGCCGCAAGCCGATGTGTTGTTTGGGAAACCGATGCCGATTCAGGCCTTGCACCATGCAGACAAGGCATTTTTGCAGGCAACGCAATCGCAAGTGCAATGGCTGATTGATAGTGAACAGCGTTTAGCCCAATACCTCAAATTTGCTGAGCAGCATCAACTGTGTCTACGCATCAATATTGAAATCGATGTGGGGCTACACCGTGGAGGTCTGAAAACGATCGATGAGCTAAAGGCTGTTTTGGATGTAATCGTTCAACATCCCCAACATTTAAAATTTTCAGGATTAATGGGCTATGACGCACATGTGGCGAAGATTCCACGGCTGATCCAATCTGCTGAACAGACTTATCAACAGTCCCAGCAAAGTTATCAACAATTCAAAGCTTATGTAGAACAGCGCTACCCAACCTTTTGTGATGAACACACCTGTTGGAATGGTGGTGGTAGTCCTAGTTTTAATTTTCATTGTCAGCAAAGTGTCTGTAACGAAGTTTCATTTGGCTCGATGTTATTAAAACCCGTAGATTTTGAATTGAAAAAATTGCACGCTTTTCAAAGTGCCTTATGGATCGCCGCACCCGTGCTAAAAGTGTTGCCAAGGACAGAATTACCACAGTTAGAATGGCTCAGTCGTTGGGCAAAGTCTCAGGCTGTGTTTATTTATGGAGGTTATTGGCGTGGGGACTATGTTTATCCTCAAGGCAGTCAGCCCCATGCATTATATGGTCGCAGTAGTAATCAGGAACTTGTGCAAATTCCACAGACAAGCAGCATAGACGTAGATGATTATATTTTTTTACGTCCTGCACAAAGTGAAATGATCATCCCTCAATTTGCACAGCTTTGGTTGTACCAAGCCGCTCAATTCATGGCCTTTGAAACCTTCAGAGAATAAAAAAGAGCCCGTATGGACTCTTTTTAGGTTCAATGGTTTTGAAAAAAGCTCATGATTTGAAGCTTACTCAAATCCACTGTAGTGAATACCCGTGAGGTTCGACATTTCTTTTTTCCATGTGGTCAGGTCATCTTTGCAGAATTGATTCAGATGATGATGTCCGCAGGCACGAGCCATGACTTGCATCAGTTCAACAGATGCATTTAGAAAATTCGCCAGTTGTTGTGCCGATTTGTCTATTTCTAAACGACGACGTAAATGATCTTGTTGTGTGGCAATGCCGACAGAACAATCATTGGTCTGACAGGCACGCATAGCTAAACAGCCAATGGCTTGCATGGCAGAGTTTGAAATCGCGATGGCATCTGCACCTAAAGCGAGTGCCTTAATAAAGTCAGCGGGTACACGAAGTCCACCTGTGATCACTAAACTAATATCTGACCGTCCTAAACGGTCTAAATGACGACGTGCTTGTGCAAGCGCAGGAATGGTTGGTACTGAGATATTGTCACGGAACAAGGTTGGGGCTGCACCTGTACCACCGCCACGTCCATCTAAAATAATATAGTCCACACCAATGCTCAGTGCTGCGTCAATATCACGTTCAATATGCTGTGCAGAGAGTTTATAGCCGATCGGGATATCGCCGGTTTCTACTCGGACATATTCTGCAAATTCACGGTATTGTGATAGATGCGTCCAGTCGGGGAAGGTTGCAGGAGAAATAGCAGCGGTGCCTTCTGGTAATTTACGTACTTCTGCAATTTTTCCAATCACTTTATGGCCTGGAAGATGTCCTCCCGTACCTGTTTTTGCAGCTTGACCGCCTTTAAAATGAAAGGCCTGACACTTTTTGACTTTTTCGATGTCATAGCCAAACGACCAGACGCGAGTTCATAAAAATAACGGGAGTTAGCCGCTTGTTCCTCAGTAAGCATTCCGCCTTCACCTGAGCAAATGCCTGTACCTGCAAGTTCAGCACCTGTTGCAAGGGCAACTTTGGCTTCTTGAGATAGCGCACCAAAACTCATATCTGACACAAACACGGGAATGTTGAGTTTTAAAGGTTTTTTAGCATTTGGGCCAATCACCACTTCGGTTGCTACGGGTGCATTATCTAACAATGGAATTTTCCACAGTTGTGCGGTGATCAGTTGAATATCATCCCATTTCGGAAGTTGATTGAAAGGCACGCCCATTGCCGCTGTCGGGCCATGATGTCCAAATTTACTTAAGCCATTTCGTGCGAGTTCCAAGATCAATTTATTATATGGTTCTTCTGGCGCGGGCGCGGAGTCAGCATATAGGCCTTGGTATTGATCACGCTTATATTGTTGAGGATTTCTTTTTTCCCACGCTTGAATTTCTTCAAGATCGACATACACCTGATCGCCTTCCACCCACGCTTTAAACTTTTGCAGATTTTTATTCAGATAACGTGGGTTGATGCCAGTTTTATAAATATAGTGAGAGCCATGCAGCCCACAGACGATTTTATCTCCTTGAATATGGGCATCGGCCATGAGTGCGCCGCGATGCTGACAGCGACCATACATGACCACGACTTGTTCTACATCATCATCTTCGAGCCGTAAGACCACAAGATCGACATTGGCTGCAAGGGCATAAGCGGGTTTGGAGCGGTTTTAAACTAGACCAAGATATAAGTGAATGTGCTTGCATGATACCTGCCTACATAGAGAGTTCAGTGGGTATAGGTGTTCGAAATTCGGAATAATTTTATGAATTAGAACGTGATTATTATGTTGACAGCATAAAGCGCATTTCGGCTGAAATCTGTTTGAATTATCAGGAGTCTTGTAAAAGGCGGCAGAAAAATCAACTTCTATGGGATTAGAGGTTTATTAAAGTTGGCAGGGCGTGTAAAATTTAGGTCGAATTTTATTTATCCACCGTTTTTATCTTTTGAGGGTCTCCCTCGATCATAATCTCGCGGTGACATGCTCCATTGTACGGGGCATCACTCCTTAAGGATTTTTATATGCCAATTATCACTTTGCCTAATGGCGATCAAAAAGAATTTGATCATGCCGTGTCTGTGATGGAAGTTGCTCAAAGCATCGGTCCTGGTCTAGCAAAAAATACAGTTGCGGGTCGTGTAAACGATCGTTTAGTTGATGCATCTGATTTAATTACAGAAGATGCTAGCCTACAAATTATCACGCCTAAAGATGAAGATGGTATTCACATCATTCGTCACTCTTGTGCGCATTTGGTAGGTCATGCAGTTAAGCAATTGTTCCCAGAAGCAAAGATGGTCATTGGTCCTGTCATTGAAGAAGGTTTCTACTATGACATCTGGATGCCACGTCCGTTTACTTTAGATGACATGGCAGCAATCGAAGAGCGCATGAAAAAGCTCATCGACCAAGACTATGATGTCATCAAAAAAATGACTCCACGTGATGAAGTGATCAAAGAGTTCACTGCACGCGGCGAAGAATACAAACTGCGTCTGATAGAAGACATGCCTGAAGAAACTGAAATGGGCTTGTACTATCATCAAGACTACTTGGATATGTGTCGTGGTCCGCACGTTCCAAATACTAAATTCTTAAAATCGTTCAAGTTGACTAAAATCTCTGGTGCTTACTGGCGCGGTGATGCGAAAAACGAACAGCTACAACGTATTTACGGTACAGCTTGGGCGGACAAAAAACAGTTAGCTGCCTACATTAAACGTATTGAAGAAGCTGAAAAACGCGATCACCGTAAAATTGGTAAAGCGTTAGACTTGTTCCATATGCAAGAAGAAGCGCCGGGTATGGTGTTCTGGCATCCAAACGGCTGGACGATTTACCAAGTGCTTGAACAATACATGCGTAAAGTTCAACAAGCCAACGGTTACCAAGAAATCCGTACACCGCAAGTGGTTGATTTCACGCTTTGGGAAAAATCAGGTCACGCAGCAAACTATGCTGAAAACATGTTTACGACTCACTCAGAGAACCGTAACTATGCTGTAAAACCAATGAACTGCCCATGTCACGTGCAAGTCTTCAACCAAGGTTTGAAATCTTACCGTGATCTTCCAATTCGTTTGGCTGAGTTTGGTTCATGTCACCGTAACGAACCATCGGGTTCATTACACGGCATTATGCGTGTACGTGGCTTTACACAAGATGATGCGCATATCTTCTGTACTAAAGAACAAATCGGTACTGAAGTTGCAGACTTTATTAAACTGACATTAGACGTTTATAAAGACTTCGGCTTTGAAGAAGTACAAATGAAGTTGTCGACACGACCAGAAAAACGTGTGGGTGATGACAAACTTTGGGACATGGCAGAAAAATCTTTAGCAGACGCTTTAGATGCTGCTGGCTTAGAGTGGGAACTTCAACCGGGTGAAGGCGCATTCTACGGTCCGAAAATTGAATTCTCATTGAAAGACTGCTTAGGTCGTGTATGGCAGTGCGGTACAATTCAATGTGACTTTAACTTACCAGAACGTCTTGACGCATCTTATGTGACTGAAGATAACGACCGTGATCAGCCTGTAATGTTGCACCGTGCAATTCTTGGCAGTTTCGAGCGTTTTATTGGTATACTTATTGAACACTATGCTGGTTTCATGCCACCTTGGTTGTCTCCAATTCAAGCATGTGTGATGAACATTACCGATTCACAAGCTGAAGCATGTGAGTCAGTCGTCGCTAAACTTAAAGAAAGCGGTATCCGTGCGATTTCAGACTTGAGAAATGAGAAAATCGGCTTTAAGATTCGTGAACGTACTTTAGAGCGTATTCCTTACTTATTGGTTCTTGGGGACCGTGAAGTTGAGGAAGGTACTGTAAACGTCCGTACTCGCTCTGGAAAAAATTTGGGTACTATGTCAATTGATGCATTCGTTGACCTAGTAAAAGCAGCCGTAGCCGAACGCGGCCGGTACATTGTGGAGTAAAAGCGATTAAACAGCCTGACCGTAATCAACAGGGCGGAAAATCAAACCGTCCTGCCTTGAATGATGAAATTCGTGCAAAAGAAGTCCGTCTAGTAGACGAAAATGGCGAGCAAAAAGGGATTGTATCTCTTACTGACGCCTTGCGCGCTGCTGAAGCAGTAGATCTTGACCTTGTTGAGATCGTTGCCAATGCCGAGCCACCAGTCTGCAAAATCATGGACTTCAACAAGCATTTGTTTGATCTAAAACAAAAGCAAAAAGAAGCGAAGAAAAAACAGCATCAAGTACAGGTGAAAGAAATCAAACTCCGCCCTGGTACTGATGTTGGTGACTACAACGTTAAACTACGTGCGATTATCAAGTTCCTTGAAGAAGGCAACAAGGTAAAAATCACGCTTCGTTTCCGTGGTCGTGAAATGGCACACCAACAGCTTGGTCTTGCTCAATTACAAAAAATTGAAGCTGACGTTGCTGAAGTAGGTGTTGTTGAACAATCACCGAAAATGGAAGGTCGTCAAATGGGTATGCTACTTGGTCCTAAAAAGAAAAAGTAAGCATCTCTTGATGAAAAAAGCCCTGCGGATGCAGGGCTTTTTTATGTCTGAATTTTGAATTATTCAGCTAGTCGTTGCTGGCTTGCTTCAACAATAGGAATATTGGCTTCAGTTGGGACATAAATAATTTGTTGAATACGACCATCTCTTAGTGCCTCACCAAAGGCACCAATAAATTCTTGCTTTCGATATTCGGGATATTCTTTGGCGGCTTGTCCCACGAGTTTAATGGCTTGGGCGCGCAGTTTGGCACTTTCAAGTTCAGCTTTTGCCACTTGGACCTGAATCATTTTCGATTGTTCAGCTTCTGCTAGAGCAGCCTGACCGTCCATGCCTTGTTTCCAGACTTTATAATGTGGCCAAGCAAACATCAGGAGCAGCAGTACAACCAATAAAAAGAATAAAACCACAAAAATACCGAGGGGATTGAGTGTGTTTTGTCGCATATAGCTCATAATTGAACCTGTATAAGTTGATTTTTTATTTGAGATTATTGGATTTGTCTTGTTTGGAATATATTGGAAAAATCATTTCTTAGCATAAAATATGAGCTAAATTATAAATACTGTAAAGCCAAAATTTTAGAGAATACTAAATAAATAAAGTGCATAAATGTCGCTGAAAAATTCAGTTAGGCTTAAGGCTTTTGTATTAAATTCATGTTATAAAATGCAGATAAAATTGCATAACCTGAACTAAAAACGAGAATATTCATAGGAAAAATATATGATTGACCTCTACTATTGGGGCACACCCAATGGACATAAAATTACCATCGCTTTAGAAGAAATGGGTTTGGAATACCAAATTTTTCCGATTAATATCTTGGAAAATGATCAATTTCAGCCAGACTTTTTGAGAATTTCTCCGAACAATAAAATCCCTGCAATCGTGGATCAGAATGGCCCAAGAGGAGAGTCGATTTCAGTTTTTGAGTCTGGTGCGATTCTGCAATATCTTGGACGTAAAACAGGTTTGTTTTATCCAGAAGATGAGTTTGAGCGCGTTGAAGTTGAACAATGGTTGATGTGGCAAATGGGTGGTTTTGGGCCCATGTTAGGACAAAATCATCATTTTAGTCGTTTTGCACCTGAACGTATTCCGTATGCAACTGAACGTTATGTAAATGAGTCTAAACGCTTATATAAAGTTTTGAACCATCAGTTGATTGGTCAAAAATTTGTGGCTGGAGAGTATTCGATTGCAGATATGGCTATTCTGCCTTGGGCACTGCGTCATGAATGGCAGCAAATTCAGCTGGAAGATTATCCATACGTGAAAGACTATATCGATCGACTGACGGCCCGTCCAGCGGTACAAAAAGCCTTAGCAATACACGTTTAAAAAAAAGAGCATGGAAACATGCTCTTTTTTTTATGAAATGAATAGAAGCTTTTTCCACCAAGGTCTTTGGTTTTCTTTCAGTGTCTTGAGTGAAAAGGGCTGTACGGCAACAAAGGGGTAAGCGACACCATTTTTGATATAAGGTTTGAACTTGGCACGTAAAAGTGACTGTTCAACCCGCTTATCAATGTGCGTGAGTCCAGAGCTTTTGATTACTTCTGCTTTTTTTACTTCGCCAGTGGCTAAAACATATAATTTGAAACTGAGGTCACGATTTTGATTGCCAAGTTCGTCATTGTTGAAGTTGAAAATAGGTCGCTTTTTCCAAATAATTTGATCTTGTGTAATCACGTGTTGTTTGGCAATCTCAGAAGGAACTTGTGCATATAAAGCAGTCAAACTTTGTAAGAACACGATAAAACTTAGGCTGAGAATTTTTTTCATAAATTTTTTAAATTTTTCAATATTTGCGTGGCAGATTAGAAGTTTCATGCATAAAAGTAAAGTGCGGAAAGACTCACCTTAAGATTTTAGATAGGACGGAAGAAAATTCTAACGCTGTGTTAGAATGCGGCGCTGCCGAAAAGAACGCGTTGTTGACGGCTTAGTTGGACGATTTTGCGATGAAAGACTTTTTCTTAAATTTTACCCGTATTGTTGAAAATAACCCAAGAATCTATTGGAGTATTATTTTTGGTATTGCAGGCTGCTTAGTGCTATTTGTCGCGGAAATTGTGCATGTGCAAAATATTCTTGCAGATTTACATACCAAGGATCAAAACTTGATGCGGGCTGCGATTGAACCGATTTCTTCACAATATAAATGGTCGAGAATCGTTGTGATTATTGCCGCAGTGCTTTGGTCAAATTTTGAATATTTGAAGTCGAAGAAAAAATTAGGTCTTTAAGCATTTGTTTCGATGTGGTCATTTTTAGTTTTATTCTTCGCGGCATTTGGGGCTGCGACCTTACTTCCTTTACAGTCCGAGGCCGTATTGCTCGGCTTGTTGAGCTATGGTCAACATAATCCATGGCTGCTGATTGTGGTGGCCAGTATTGGTAATATTCTCGGTTCTTGTGTGAATTGGTGGCTCGGTTTAAAAGTAGAACATTATAAAAATAAAACATGGTTTCCCGTGTCAGAGTCGAAAATGCAGCAGGCACAGGGTATTTATCACAAATATGGCTATTGGTCTTTGCTACTGAGTTGGCTGCCGATTATTGGAGACCCAATTACTTTAATCGCGGGTTTAATGAAAGCAGACTTCTGGCGCTTTGTGTTCATGGTGACCGTGGCGAAAACAGGACGTTATCTCTGTATTTATCTTATATTTTTAGGTTTTTTCTGAGATAAAACAGGGCATTGAAACATTCAATCCCTGTTTGAAATGTTGCATCTATTATTTATTTACAGCCGTTCACTTTAAACTGAATTTCATCTTTAAAGTTCGACTTTTTGTAGACCCATAGGGTGCTCGCAGTACGTTTAACCGAGATCTGACTATTTCTCAATGCTTCAACGATTTTCTGATCAAGTGCATAAATGCCAGAGCCTTGCTTGATCTTGACCTTTTTTACTTGTCCGTGTTTATCCACTTTAAAGTTAAATTTGACTTTACGATCATGCTGTTTCAACTCATGACTAGTGAGATCTAATTTTGGTTGAGATACATATTGGAATGGCGTTTTCTTATCTGCACTTTGTGCATTCCAAACTTTTGAATCAAAGTTGAAATCACATTCAGGTGTATTGCCTTTAACTCTCAAATTAAACGCTTGATAGCCAATAATGGCTTTGGCTTCACCATTTTCTAAATGTGGTTTGACTTTAGCTTTTTTGACAGCAGAAATTAAGATTCGGTCGAGTTGATCGACACCTGTACTTTCTTCAACACTTGCATCGGTAATTGTACCTTTTGCATTCGCTGTGACACGAATAATGGCTGCGCGATCACGTTGCTTGAGGTCTTCATTGGCATATACTGGTTTTGGGAAAACCGACCAATTTAAACGCGTGGTTAAATGCGCAGGAGCAACTTCAATATTCTGTGCCGGAAGTTGATGGGTTTTGGTTGAAGCACTAAACGCTGTAGAAAATGGAGCGCAGGCCAAAAGGGTTAAGCACAGATATTGTTTCATAAGTCTATTCTAAGATCACAAAGTGAGTGATGAATGCGTCGATATTGCTGCGCAGTATTTCCTGTATTGGAAATACTGGCAAGGTTTAAATGGAAAATATGCCATTATTTTTTTGACTGATGGGTAATGTCGATCCCAAACAAGTCACGGGTTTTTGCCCAACTGATTGCAACTACAGCCATGGTCATACAGCCACCAAAGATTGTCGCCATGATCGTGCCCATATATTTTGCAGCCAATCCAGATTCAAAAGCTCCAAGTTCATTACTGCTAGAAACAAACATGCCATTCACCGCAGCAACACGACCCCGCATATTTTCGGGCGGGTAGAGCTGTAAAATGGTTTGGCGAACTACTACAGAGATGCTGTCACATGCGCCGGTCATTGCTAGTGCAAAGAGTGATAACCAAAGATGGCTTGAAAATGCGAATAAAATGGTAAATACACCAAAACCCGCTACAGCCAATAACATATTACGCCATGCATGATGAGTTGGAGGGAATTTGGTCAATGCAATCATGGTGATCAGGGCGCCAATAGACGGTGCTGCCCGTAAGTAGCCTAAACCTTCAGGCCCCACTTTTAAAATATCTTCGGCAAAAATCGGTAAGAGGGCAATCACGCCACCAAAAAGCACAGAAACTAAATCGAGTGAAATCGCCCAAAGGACAATTTTGGTCTTCCAGATAAATCGAAAACCTTCACTTAAACTATCTTTTAAATTGTCAGATTCAATTTTAGGAAAACTGCGTTTATTGAGTAGGTTAATGAGAACGAAGCAGACCGTTAGTAGCGCCGCAACACTGAGTAAGCTGGTTTCACGGCCTAAAAATGCCAACATAAAACCGCCAAGCATTGGCCCAATAATCACCCCACTTTGCCAACCAATCGTTGTCCATGTTGCACCATTGGCATAGAGCTCCCGCGGGATTAAAAAAGGTTTAAGCGACGTTGCCGAGGGATTATAGAAACCACGGATCGTTCCAAGCCCAAAAATGACCGCATAAATCCCCCAAGACAGTTGGGTGACATCAATTTGGCCGAGACCATATTGGTGAAATAACCCCCAAAGAATCAGTGGCATCGGTACAGAAAAAAACAGACAAATTTTCATAATGGTCTGTTTATTGAAACGATCTGCAAAGTATCCTCCCCACAAAGAGAGAGCAATAAAAGGAATTGCTTCGGCTAAACCAATTAAGCCCAGTGTTAAGGGGTCTTTGGTGATTTGATACAGTGAATAAGCAACGATAATTTCTTGAATCAAAATGGCTAAGGTCAGACAAAATTGATTGAGCGTAACAATCGAGAAATCCCGATAACGTAGGGCTGCAAAAGCATCCTGTGCAGGTTTCATAATGGACATTAATAGTTGGCGTGCCGACATTATATAAGCCTTATTGGGCATCGCTTATAAAATCATCGGAAAATCTATATCAGAAAATTAATTAAGTTCGATATTCGGTAGAAAGATTCGCTTTTGTTTTGAGCAAAGATGCTTTAGAATACTCGCTCCCTTACCTGCAGGGCGTCTTTGCAATGGTGCAGACGTGCCGAACAGGTGTTCAAAAGAGGTTCTTATGCCTAAGATGAAAACTCGCCGTGGTGCAGCTAAACGCTTCAAGCCAACTGCAAACGGTTTTAAACGTCACCAAGCGTTCAAACGACACATTTTGACCAAAAAATCTGCTAAGCGTATCCGTCAATTACGCGGCTGTGTAATGGTTCACGTAAGTGACGTTGCTTCAGTTCGCCGTATGTGCCCATACATCTAAGGAGATTATAAATGGCTCGTGTTAAACGTGGTGTACAGGCTCATCGCCGTCATAAAAAAATTCTTGCTCGTGCTAAAGGTTACTACGGCGCTCGTTCACGCGTATATCGCGTAGCGTTCCAAGCAGTAATCAAAGCAGGTCAATATGCTTACCGTGACCGTCGTCAAAAGAAACGTCAATTCCGTGCTCTATGGATTGCGCGTATCAATGCTGGTGCTCGTCAAAATGGTTTGTCGTACAGCCGTATGATCGCTGGCTTGAAAAAAGCTCAAGTGATTATCGACCGTCGCGTACTTGCTGACATCGCTATGCATGACGCAGTTGCGTTTGCTGCTTTAGCTTCTAAAGCTAAAGATGCATTAGCTGCATAAGTCTTTATGACTTAAAAAGGGACCGCTTTTAGCGGTCTTTTTTTGGGCTTTAAATTCTTATGTAAGCTTAACCAATATTAATCGGTTTTTGTTTTAAGCTGGACATAAGCAAGGTCTCGGTGCTGAAAATGATAGTTATGCCAATGATAATAAATGGGAAATTCATAAATTGCATTTATTTTAAAGTGCGTGTTGTAGAAAGGTGTTTTGGGTAAAATATGAAAAGTTTGCTGGTTGTCTAATAACAACCATTTCTGACCATCTGCATCCATTGAGAGTAATTGCGCATCGGTCATTTTATGAGTGCCAAAATGCAAAGCATAATAACTATGCAATACCGGCATTAGAAAAAAGCTCAGGCTCAGCGTTAAAAATGTACTGGACAGCACGCTTCCTGTAAACGCCATTTTGGGAATATCTTTTTGTATCCACAATACGCTTGGAATGAAAATCAGCAGAAAAATAATGGCCAAACACAGCAAAACCGGATAATTGGAAATGTAAAAGAACTGCGCTTGCGCGTTTAAATATAAGCCCAAAATACCAATAGGAACGCTGCCGATAAGCAGGTAGGCGATCCGCGGGCTGATCTTGGTTTGCAGAATTAAATTTTGCAAATCTTCTTGAGAAAGCGTCAGCGCCGCAATCTCATCCTGAAAATTATAATATTGTTTGAGTATTTGAATCAGCTGCCCTTTTTCATGTTCACTTAAGCATGCAAGGTGCAGTTGAGATTGAACATTTTTAAGGGGGAAGAATAAAAGCTGTGGATTTTCTTTGTTGGCAGTCTGATAAATGGGACGCTGCAGCCATGAGATCCGTTTTGGGCGTTTTATACCAAGAATGGCAAATTGACAGTATTCTACCTCCTGCCGCTGAATGAATGTGCTGAGAGGTATTTTCCACAAGCGGTAATAAATTTTATCAGGCGTAATGACCAGTTTAATCTGCGTTTTTAAGTAATCAATGACAATTATAGATACGATGTAGAGCAGGATCAGCTGGGCATGATCGGCTTGCAGCTTGTAAATCGGGAAATTTTTTAGGGTGAATTGCAGGTATTCAATCACTATGCTGACGTTAAGCGGTTGAGCTTGATCTCTAAACCATTTGAAAAAAGGTATAATAAAGACCATCGCAATGCCTAGTAAAATAAGCATTAAAATTGTTGGCCATGAAATCAGCGGTTTTTTAGCATAAATGTCAAATTCTGTTTTCATAAAGTCTCATAATAATTATGTTGAAATTTTATATTTAAGTGTTTGGTTACTATATTTAAATTTTGAATATTTGATCGATGCTTAGCGCTAAATTATATCTGAAAATGAATAGGCTAGGTAGGTGCTGCGCCCCGAGCCACGGTTTGTGCGTATTATGTCGTGATTTCAATGTTTAGCTTCGATCTTGTTGCCTGGCCGGTTTGTTTAATGCTCAGTTGAAGGCCCGCACATGCACACGGCGCTTTTCGCTCAGAACGGGAAGGTATTTATATTGCGCATGTTCATCATAATTGCGGGCAGAATTAATTCATTCATCTGGGGACAGCTAGAATCTGTTTTTTTTATAAGGCGTGCAGATAGGGGGGCGGCCATAAATGAATGGATAAATACCAACTGAAAAATTATTGGATCAATATAGTCTGTGAAAAGTGTGTTTTTATACTGCAATTGAACCTGACTTTATCAATATCGATGCAGATCTTTTAGATTATCGTGAAGAATAAAAGTTAACCTACAGATCCAATGCTGCTATCTTGAAGTAGATTCACCAGACTCAAGTAGATCATCATGACAATGAAAAGAATAAATGTAGTCGGTACATCGGCCACTGGAAAATCAACCTTTTCCAGAGCTTTGGCGGACAAATTAGGACTAAATTATATAGAACTGGATAATCTATTTTGGCTAGATGATTGGCAGGAGTGTCCTGACGAAATCTTTTTTGCACGTATCGGAGCTGAAATTGCTAAAGCGAAAAATGGTTATGTTATTGATGGCAACTATACTCGAACGATTCCTGTTAAATGGTCTGAAATAGATACGGTGATATGGTTAGACCTTCCGTTTCCAGTCAATTTATACCGCTCTGTAAAGCGCGCATTTTCTCGGGCTAAGTCCAAACAAGATCTTTGGCCAGATTCAAATAATCAGGAAAGTTTGTGGCGGATGTTTGGTCGAGATTCCATTGTCTGGTGGATGATTAAGACCCATAAAAAGAATCGTGAAAAATATCTACAGATGATGAATGCACCTGAATATCAACATATTCAATGGATTCGTTTAAAGTCTGCAAATGCAGTTGATGCATTTTTAGAACAATTGGACTCTTATGTTTTTGATGTTTAAGTTTTGATGTTTTATCAATAAAAAGTGCAGTTAAGTTACAGAAATAATCTTTATACCGCGCTTTGCGACATGCCTAATGTATGGATAGAAAAGAACAAAAGGAAAATAAAATGTTGGCTGAAATAGTTGGTATGGGTCAAGGTAGCATTACTGTAGAGCTCGAAATGATTCCCCGCAAAGGTGAGGCAGTCAAAATCATGTATGGTGCAGACGCAGAGCTTGAGGGGGAAGTAGTCTCTGTCAGTCATTATATTAATCAACATGCCGATCAGCATCGCGTTCGATTAGAAATTCGTCCGTTTAATTATTTAACGACCTCATAATTTTGAGGTCTTTCATACATAAGCATGTTCATAAAAAAGCCCTTCCATGAGAAGGGCTTTTTAGTGTTGATCACATTTATACAGTTAAAGTCCGAAGTAATAAGCCAATAAGCAAATCACTACCGTAATAATAATTAAGGTAATCACTCCACCTGCACCGGGTTTATGGGTTGGATTTGGCGTGTGTGCATGCTGAGGATTTGATTTTCTTTGCTCAGTTTTAAATCCATCCAGAGGAGAGCTTTCGACCACAGGAGTTAAACGTGCAGTTTTATAGTGATTGGCGACTTTTACAATAAATTTAGCCGTTAAATCTTCAGTTTTTTGAGCAAAATGGCGTAAATTTAACTGTTCTTCAGGTGTATAGATGCTGCCATCTGCATGATAGGGATGCTGAATTTTAGACTGTATATGGCGGTTTAATGCATCTAAGCGATGTAAGCTGTCATGTGCGAAATCTGCTTGTGCATCCGTTGGCAAGAGTGCGAGTTTTGCGGATTCATTCGATTCGCTGCTTAGATCGGGCTGCGTACCATAATAAGGTGTGCCTAACACCTCCGGCTCAATAAAACCTTCCGCAGGTTTTTGTAAAAATAATTCTGCTTCAGTGAAGTTATGAATATCATCCCATTTTGGTAACTGCATATCTGCTTCGATGCGTTTAATGAGTTTATGGTTCAGCTCATAGCGCCAAAAGGTTTCTCGACGAATTTGCAGTTGTTGGGATGCCGGTGCTTCATAGTCATTTTCTGCGTTATACCACTCGGCAAGTTCTTTACCAAAAATCCATGCCTGCTTTTTATTTTGTTCGTGGCTCACAATAAAATGGGCAAAGGGAAGAAGTTCAACGTTAGCATTCGGATTTTGTTCATCATTCAGCAAGCTAGAGCTATGTAAACTTAAGCGTTGTACCCCTTGTTTTTTTAAGCCCTCTAGCCAAATTTGGAAATGTTGAGCCAATAAATGCTGTGAAAGCAAATCACGAAAATGGAAACTGTGCTGATCAAAAATGTGGTGATTCAACCAACGATGAAAACTCAAACCTTGGTTGAGAAATTCATTGCCATAAGTGACGAGTGTGAGCTGTTGTTTCCAGATTGGATCGAGTGCCATAAAGATTGGATCCCATTGATATTGTGTTTATCTTATACTTTTTTTAAAACTTGATGCTAATGCAATTTTAACTTGTGAATGCGCTTCATCATAACGGCTAAAAACTGTTAGAATAAGGGGTTTATATTATTTTTTTAAATTGTTGCTTTGAGAGTTACTATGTCACTGGAAGCCCTGACCACTGAAGCGCTCGCTGCGATTGCAGCAGCAGAGGACCTTGCTACACTCGACCAAGTGCGAGTGCAATTTACAGGGAAGAAAAGCCAGCTCGCGGAACAATCGAAGTCGCTCGGTAAAATGGACCCAGAAGAACGTAAAGTTTTTGGTGCTCAAATTCATGCCGTTCGTGAATCGATTACTGGCGCACTGACTGCTCGTCAAGCTGAATTACAAAAAGCTGCATTAGAACAAAAGCTTGCTAGCGAAACGATTGATATTACTTTACCCGGCCGTGGTCAAACGGTGGGTAGTATTCACCCTGTGACTCAAGTTCAAGAACGTATTTGCCAATTCTTTACCAAAGCTGGCTTTACTGTTGCGACTGGTCCAGAAGTTGAAGATGATTATCACAACTTTGAAGCATTGAACATTCCGGGTCATCATCCTGCACGTGCGATGCACGACACTTTCTATTTTGATGCGAATCATTTACTTCGTACGCATACCTCAGGCGTGCAAATTCGTACGATGGAAAATCAGCAGCCTCCAATCCGTATTGTGTGTCCTGGTCGTGTTTATCGCTGTGACTCAGATCAAACGCATTCTCCAATGTTCCATCAAATCGAAGGTTTGTATGTGGCTGAAAACACCAGCTTTGCAGAACTAAAAGGTTTGTTGGTTAACTTGTTAAATGAATTTTTTGAAAAAGATTTGAAAGTACGTTTCCGTCCATCTTATTTCCCATTCACAGAGCCAAGTGCAGAAGTGGATATCATGGATGAACGTGGTAAATGGTTGGAAGTTTTGGGCTGCGGTATGGTGCATCCAAACGTTTTACAAGCCGCTGGCATTGACCCAGAAAAATACAAAGGCTTTGCCTTCGGTTTAGGTGTAGAGCGTTTTGCCATGTTGCGTTACGGCATTAATGACCTGCGTATGTTCTACCAAAATGATGTGCGTTTCTTACGCCAATTTGCTTAAACAGTTTTATACCTCTCCCTAACCTCTCCTAAAAGGAGAGGGGGTGTCCATCATGACTTAGGGTTCGTCCTCTTTCTTTAAAGGGGCGCTAGAGGGGATTAGAAATTTAGAATTAATAGGTTTTTATACAATGAAAATTAGCGAAAATTGGTTGCGTACATGGGTTAACCCAGCCATTGATAGCGATACACTTTCTGACCAACTGACCATGTTAGGTTTAGAAGTTGATGATTTATCTCCTGCTGCAAAACCATTTACTGGTGTAGTAGTCGGTGAAGTTTTAACAGTGGTTCAACATCCCGATGCTGACCGTTTACGTGTCACTACTGTAAACATCGGTTCAGGCGAGCCGTTACAAATCGTTTGTGGTGCTCCAAACGTACGTGTAGGCATGAAAGCTCCTGTAGCAACCATTGGTGCAGTACTTCCGGGCGATTTCAAAATTAAAAAAGGCAAGCTTCGTGGTGTTGAATCACAAGGCATGCTGTGCGGTGCGTCTGAAATTGATCTTGAAGATAAAATCGACGGTCTATTAGAGCTT
The DNA here is from genome assembly GCF_013420775.1 of Acinetobacter sp. YH01010. Classification (NCBI taxonomy): domain Bacteria; kingdom Pseudomonadati; phylum Pseudomonadota; class Gammaproteobacteria; order Moraxellales; family Moraxellaceae; genus Acinetobacter; species Acinetobacter sp. YH01010. The sequence goes on from NZ_VOYF01000004.1 coordinate 223,145, forward strand.
CCTGCCGATGCACCTGTTGGTGTAAATGTGCGTGAATATTTAGATCTTGATGACAATGTGATTGATATCAGCATCACGCCAAACCGTGGTGACTGCTTCAGTATTCGTGGTATTGCACGTGAAATTGGTGTGATCAATCAACTTCCTGTAACTGCCCCTGAAATTAAAGAAGTTGCTGCAACAATTACTGATGAGAAGAACGTTGTTGTTGAAACTGATGGTTGCCCACGTTACTTAGGCCGTGTAATCAAAAACGTCAATACCAAAGCACCAACTCCTGAGTGGATGGAGCGTGCATTGGCTCGTGCGGGCATCCGTCAGCACAGTATTTTGGTCGATATTACCAACTACGTTTTAATGGAGCTGGGTCAACCTCTACATGCATTCGATGGCGGTAAAGTTGAAGGTTCTGTTCGTGTACGCCAAGCAACAGCAGCAGAAAAATTAACGTTGTTGAATGAACAAGAAGTTGAATTATCTGAAAACGTGATGGTGATTGCGGATGATCAAAAAGCTTTGGCGATTGCAGGAATCATGGGTGGCCTAAGTTCAGCGGTTTCTGATGACACCATTGAAATTTTCCTTGAGTCGGCGTTCTTTGATCAACTCTATATCGCAGGTCGTGCGCGTAGTTTTGGTTTGCATACCGATGCATCTCAGCGTTATGAACGTGGCGTAGACTTTGAATTGCCGATGACGGCAATGCACCGTGCTTCACAGCTTATTGCTGATTTAGCTGGTGGTGAGTTTGGTCCAATTACTGTTGCTGAAAAAGTAGAGTTATTACCAAAACGTGAAGCCATTGAACTGAACCAAGCGCAAGTCGATCAACTGCTCGGTTATAAAGTTGAATCTGCATTTATTACCGATGCTTTAACGCGTTTGGGTTGTAATGTCACTGTGAAAGCAGAAGGTGAGTGGACAGTTGTACCACCATCACACCGTTTTGACATGGCAATTTATCAAGACCTCATCGAAGAAGTTGCACGTATTCACGGTTACGACAATATTCAAATCAGCTTGCCGGTGATTGATGTCAAACTAGCGAAATACCAAGACCAATTTGAATTGGTTCAGTTACGTCAAACTGCAGTGGCTTTGGGTTATCAAGAAGCGATTAGCTTTAGCTTTGCAGATGCGAAACTAGAGAAACAATTGAATCCACAGGTTCAACCACTAGCGCTTGCAAACCCGATTTCTAGCGACCTTGCAGTGATGCGTTCAACCTTATTATCAAGTTTGATCCCATGTGTGCAATACAACGTGAACCGTCAGCAAAACCGTGTGCGTTTCTATGAGCTTGGTCTACGTTTTGATTATCAAGGTGCGAACAGCATTCATGATCTCAAACAGATCCCAACCTTTGCACTAGTTGCAACAGGTTCGCGTACGACTGAATCTTGGCATGGTAAAGCACAGCCTATGGATTTCTTTGACTTTAAAGGCGATGTAGAAGAGATTTTAAATTCTGCACGTTTAAATGTTGAATATGTACGTTCAGAACGTACGTGGTTGCATCCAGGCCAATCTGCTGAAATCTTAGTCAATGGTCAATCAATTGGTTACTTCGGTCGTTTACACCCATCTTTAGAAGATGAGTTGGATTTGGCGACTACTTGGGTAGCTGAATTGGATCAATTGGCTGTTTTGCAAACTTATGTATCTAATTTTACAGAATTATCACGTTTTCCGTCGGTTCGACGTGATATTGCGCTTTTAATTAGTGATAAGATTAATGTTAGTGAAATTCAGCAACTTATCGAAAAAACCGGCGGTGAGCTTTTAGACGCAGTTTGGTTATTCGATGTGTACACTGGTCAAGGTGTCGAAGAAGGCAAGCGCTCATTGGCATTTGCAATTCAATGGCAACATCCAACACGTACATTAGAAGATGCTGAAATCAAAACCGGTATGGATAACATACTTCAGGTGTTGGAAAACACTTACCAGGCGACATTGAGGGCTTCATGACAGCATTAACAAAAGCAGAAATGGCTGATCATTTAAGTGAGCTCACGAGTTTAAACCGTCGTGAAGCAAAACAAATGGTCGAGTTATTCTTCGATGAGATTAGCCAAGCGCTAATCTCTGGGGAACAAGTTAAACTCTCTGGTTTCGGTAACTTCGAGTTGCGTGATAAACGTCAACGCCCAGGCCGTAACCCGAAAACGGGTGAAGAAATTCCGATTTCTGCCCGTCGTGTAGTGACCTTCCGTGCGGGACAAAAATTCCGTCAACGTGTTGGAAATGAGCAGATCGATTGATCTGCTTTTTTTTGCCTTTGATTTAGGAGGTGCAGTGTTCATCATCTATCGCACAAGTCATGTTGAAGAATATTCGTTTTAAAATGAGACGATATAGTTGAGTTGAGTTGAGTTGAGTTGAGTTGAGTTGTCGTAGAGGTTGATTGTGGCTTTCCTTTAGCTAAATTGTCAGTTTTTATTTTTCAATAAGCATGGGCTTAGTATTTTGAATTTTAGCTCTTTTTATGAACTAGGGTTTAAAGTTTGAAGCAATAAAAAAGAGAGCCATAGGGCTCTCTTTTTGTGCTGAATAATCGGTTAGATTATTGAGCTTCAGAAGCAGCAGCAGTAGCTTCAGATGCAGCAGCAGTAGCTTCAGAAGCAGCAGCAGTAGCTTCAGATGCAGCAGCAGAAGCTTCAACAGCAGCAGCGTCAGACGCAGCAACTACTTCAGAAGCAGCAGCTTCAGATGCAGCAGCAGGAGCAGCTTCTTCAGTTTTTTTAGCACAACCAACGAAAGCTAAAGTAGTAGCAACTGCAGCAGCAATAGCGATTTTTTTGAATAACATGGCATCACTCTCTAAAATATGAGATTAAAAAATAACCTGCGTTAGTCTGTTGTGTGCTTTTATTATGCCTAATTTGAATAGGTATTAAAAATGCATAGAGCAGTCTAACTGGTCTGCGTGTATGCTATCACTGAGTATTTTGAAATGCTACTAGTGACTTTGAAAAAACCGTTAAAAATAGGTGAAAAACGGCCATTTTTTAACAGAAAATAACAATTAAGAGAAAGTTTTATATTGGCGAAATAGCAAATAAACTACTAAAAAGAATAGGGTTTTTTAAAATATATTTTTTATAATCATAAACTTGAAAATAAGTTTACATGGAAATCCATCAAATGTTTCTTTGTGTAACCAAAGTCAACCAAATAAAAAGGCCATCGTTATAGATGGCCTTTTCAGTCAAACATTCAACTTAGTTGGATGCTTTACGTTTCATTTGATCAAAGAAATCATCATTGGTTTTGGTTTCTTTCATACGATCAAGCAAGAATTCCATCGCTGCAAGTTCGTCTTGTGTATGAAGCAATTTACGTAAAATCCAAACTTTACGGAGGTTATCTTCAGACATTAGGCGCTCTTCACGACGTGTACCTGATTTTTTGATGTTCATCGCAGGGAACACACGTTTTTCAGCAATACGACGGTCTAGGGTAATTTCTTGGTTACCTGTACCTTTGAATTCTTCGTAGATCACTTCATCCATCTTACTGCCAGTTTCAATCAACGCAGTTGAGATAATTGTCAGTGAACCACCTTCTTCAATATTACGTGCTGCACCGAAGAAACGTTTTGGACGTTCTAAAGCATGGGCATCCACACCACCAGTAAGAACTTTACCAGATGAAGGGATTACAGTGTTGTAAGCACGTGCTAAACGAGTAATTGAGTCAAGTAAAATCACTACATCTTTTTTGTGTTCTACAAGACGTTTAGCTTTTTCAATCACCATCTCTGCAACTTGTACGTGACGAGCTGGTGATTCATCGAATGTTGAAGCAACTACTTCACCACGAACAGTACGTTCCATTTCTGTTACTTCTTCAGGACGTTCGTCAATTAGAAGGACAATCAAGAAACATTCAGGATTGTTACGAACAATCGACTGTGCGATGTTTTGTAACAACATGGTTTTACCCGCTTTTGGCGGTGCAACGATAATTGAACGTTGACCTTTACCAATCGGAGCAACCAAGTCAACCACACGCGCAGTTAAGTCTTCTGTTGTACCATTACCTAATTCCATTACCAATTGTTCGGTTGGAAATAAAGGTGTTAAGTTTTCGAAAAGAATCTTATTACGTGAGTTTTCTGGTGTGTCGTAGTTAATTTGATTAACTTTTAATAATGCAAAGTAACGTTCGCCTTCTTTAGGTGGACGAATCGTACCTGTAATAGTGTCACCAGTACGAAGGTTGAAGCGACGGATTTGTGATGGGCTCACATAGATATCGTCAGGGCCGGCTAGGTAAGAACCCGCTGCAGAGCGTAAGAAACCAAAGCCGTCCGACAGAATTTCTAGAACGCCATCACCAAAAATCTCTTCGCCGTTCATTGCGTGGCGCTTTAAGATGGCAAAAATAATATCTTGCTTACGGTTACGAGCCATTCCTTCGAGGCCCATAAACTCGGCAATCTTGATGAGTTCGCCAATCGGTTTTTTCTTGAGTTCGGTTAAGTTCATAGGTGGTCAGATAGAATCTAAAATTCTGAGGTACAGGTTGGAAAAGGGAGCAACAAATGTGCCGCGATCATGCAAGAAACGATAGCAATTGGTTTGCACAAAACAATTCAGAGATCTGATTCGTTATATGAAGAGAGATGTGAAAAACAATTCTGTTGCCGAGCGGCATTTTATGTGTTGTGTTGTAAGAAAATGACAGGATTTGAGATCCTTAATTTCTTGAGTAAACAATATAAGAGAGAACACAGCATTTGTCAATTTATCAACCAAAAAAATACGCTGTGTAAAACAGCGTATTTTCGAGTGTTATTATCGAAAAAATATTAGATGTTTTCTTCGATGAAAGCTGTCAATTTAGATTTTGGTGCGGCACCGACTTGGGTTGCTACAACTTCGCCGTTTTTAAACATTAATAATGCAGGAATGTTACGGATGTTGTAGTTTACAGCTGTTTGTTCGCAAGAAGTTACGTCTACTTTAACGATTTTAACTTTGCCTTCAAACTCAGTTGAAAGTACTTCAAGTACAGGTGCAATGGCTTTACAAGGAGCACACCAACCTGCCCAGAAATCTACAAGTACAGGAGTATCAGACTCTAGTACATCGGCTTGGAAGTTTTCATCAGTTGTATTTACGATATTGCCAGACATGGATTTTGCTCCGGAATTAATTTTTAAGTTGACTCTATGTTTATAAGTATTACATAGCCAACTATAACAATGTAGGGGGTTATGTAAATTTTCGACCTGAATGGTCAGTTTGTCTAATGGATGATCACGATGCCGATGATCGTGTATGACTATCATTGCTTTAGATAAAAAATCGATAAGTTCCGCCCGAACTACTCATAAATGGCTTTTAAATTGCATGTATGTGAATTAATCTAAGCACAATTCTGAACAGGTTTTTTTGAATAATGTCTGATTTTTTGATTGATGAAGAATTACTTGCTGCTATCGATATGGGATCGAACAGCTTCCACTTGGCTATCGCACGCGTAGACCATGGTGAAGTGAAAAAAGTTGCATCAATGTCAGAAAAAGTACAGCTTGCCGCAGGTCTAGACGAAAATAAAAATTTGACTGAAGCCGCACAGCAACGAGGATTAGCCTGCCTAGCACGTTTTGTGGGGCGTTTAAATCCTGTACAAGCTAACCGTTTACGTATTGTGGCGACTAATGCCTTGCGTCAAGCAAAAAATGGTCATGAATTTATCCAAAAAGCCGCTGAAATTTTACCAAAACCAATTGAAATCATTGCTGGTCGTGAAGAAGCCCGTCTAATTTATTTAGGGGTTTCACATACTATGGCAAATAGTGGTCGCCGCCTTGTGATTGATATCGGTGGGGGTTCAACAGAGTTGATTATTGGTGAAGAGTTTGAACCGATTCATACAGAATCTGTGCAAATGGGCTGTGTCGCTTTTACCAAAGCGTTTTTTGCTGATGGTGAAATTAACCTGAAAAGTTTTGATAAAGCGGTAAATGCTGCTCGCAAGGAAATCGCAGGCATTGCCAACACTTATAAAGCTGCGGGCTGGGATACTGTTGTCGGTTCAAGTGGCACGATCAAAGCATGTCGTCAGATTTGTGTCAATATGGGCTGGAGCAACGATCAGGAAGAACTGACACGTGACGGTTTATTTAAACTCAAAGATAAATTGCTTAAATATAAGCATGTCAATGAAATGGAATTTGATGGTCTAAAAGAAGACCGTCGAGCAGTTTTGCCAGCCGGCATTGCCATTTTGTATGCAGTCTTTGATGTGCTGAATATCGATAAATTGGTTTATTCTGATGGCGCGTTACGTGAAGGCGTGATGTACGACCTATTGGGACGTTTCCAACATGAAGATGTTCGTGACCGTTCTGTACATGCGTTGATGGGTCGCTACAACGCAGATATGAAACAAGCTGAACGTGTGGTAAATACCGCTCAACAACTGTTTAATGGTGTGGCGACCGCACTGAATTTGACCAGTGATGACAGTGATTTACTGCGTCGTGCAGCGTATTTGCATGAAATTGGCTTAGCGATCAGTCATAGTGGTTACCATCGTCATGGTGCTTATTTACTGCAACATTCAGATATTCCGGGTTTCTCACAAATTGATCAAAACCATTTGTCACATTTAGTGGCGCATCATCGTCGTAAGTTACGTAGTGACGCGCGCATTGATGTGATGAAAGTCGGTGGTAACAAACTTGTTTACTTATGTCTATTGCTTCGTTTAGCAGTTTTATTAAATCATAGTCGCAGCGATGAGATGCTTCCTGCCATTGAATTAAGCGTGGACAATGCGCAACAATGGCAACTTAGTGTTTCTGGTGATGCCAAACAGTGGCCTTTGTTGGTTGCAGACTTGCATGATGAGCAGGTGCAATTTAAGCATTGGGATATTGAACTGAATATCCAGTCGGAACAATTTATCAATTAACAGACCAGTTAAGTTAGGGATAATGATCGACCTATGAAAAATAAAGCAGCTCAATCTAAAGCCTGGACTACGGTTCAGATCGCACGTCATCCTGAACGTCCGCAGTTTTTGGATTATGTTGGCGAAATTTTTACAGAGTTCGATGCTTTGCACGGTGACCGCCTATTTGGTGATGACGGTGCGATGATTGGTGGTTTGGCTCGTTTAGATGGTCAGCCTGTGATGATCGTAGGTCAGCACCGTGGTCGTAGTACACGTGAAAAATTACAGCATAATTTTGGTATGAGTAACCCAGAAGGTTATCGTAAAGCGCAGCGTTTATTGGATATGGCGGAGCGTTTTAATCTGCCAGTCTTTACCTTTATTGATACCATGGGTGCCTACCCAGGTGTGGGTGCAGAAGAACGTGGTCAGGCTGAAGCGATTGCAACTAGTTTGGCTCAGCTGTCTTCACTTAAGGTGCCTGTAGTGGCAACGGTATTGGGTGAAGGTGGTTCGGGTGGTGCGCTCGGTATCGGCGTAGCTGACCGTGTGATTATGTTATCTCACAGTATTTATTCAGTGATTTCACCGGAAGGCTGTGCATCTATTTTGTGGAAAACTGCAGAAAAAGCAGAGCAAGCAAGTGAAGCATTGGCATTGACGGCAGATAAATTGCAGAAGATGGGCATTGTGGAATACGTGGTGGACGAAGCGGAGGGCGCACATTTAAACCCTGAAAAAGTCATGCAGGATTTGAAAGTGGTCTTGAAGCAAGCTCTAGAAGAACTGCAACCAATGGATGCAAACGAACGATGCGAAGCGCGTTATCAGCGTTTAATGAAGTTTGGCAGCGACAATTTAGGGCTGACTGCTTAAGTCAAATTCAGGCGCTGCCTGAACAAAGCCGATTTTTAATAGGATGTAGTGGTGGCATGGATTCCATGTTGCTGCTGCATCTTATGTCGTTTTTGTGCCCTGAAAAAATGCGGGTAATTTATATTGATCACCAACTACAAGATTGTAGTCATGCTTGGGGCGAATTTGTACGTGCTCAATGTAAAGCGCTGAATTTGCCATTCATTATACAGAAAGTCCAGGTTGCGCAAGGTAACCTTGAAAATCAAGCACGCTCGGCCCGCTATCAAGCCTTTGCCCAACATTTACAAGCAGATGAAATATTGGTACTCGCGCATCATCAGCAAGATCAAGCCGAGACACTGATGTTGCGGCTACTTTCAGGTGCGGGTGTCCATGGCCTTGCTGCCATGAAAAAATTCGATGTACGTGAAGATTTTGCTTTATGGCGTCCGCTATTGGATCTTTCACGTGAGCAAATTTGCCAATGGGCAGCACAACTGCATGTGCAAAATATTCAAGATCTCACTAATTTTGATACCGACTATGACCGCGCGTGGAGTCGTGAAATTCTATGGCCTGTACTCAGTGGTCGATTTCCTAAAATGCAGCAAGCCCTGAGTCGAACCAGTTATTTGATGCAAGATGCTGATGAAATTTTACACGAGGTGTTGCAACAAGATTTGGCAGCCTGTGGTTCATCGCAAACTTTATCTTTAGTGGTTTTACAACAGCTCAGTCTGGCACGTCAGCGTCAGTTGTTATCGCACTGGATGAAAGGTGAGGGGCAATATCGTCCAAGCTTTGAAATGGTACAGCGTTTAGTTTCAGAAGTGATTAACTCACGCGAAGACTCGCAAGCGGCACTACACTGGAATGGATTTTATTATCTGCGCTTTCAACAGCAACTTCATCGGATTGCCAAAGCGGATTATCTGCCAGCAGAATCCATTCAAGAGGTTGAAGTTGTAACTTGTGTTGCAGGTCAGTGCCTCAAGTTGCCTGCCGGCCATTTTGTGATTCAACCCTCAGAGGTTGGCTTATCACCTGAATTATTGGGGCAGCAACTGCAGATACGCCCACGCCTTGGCGGCGAAAAAATTCATTTATATGGTCGTGTCGGAAGTTGGCCTTTGAAAAAAGCCATTCAGCAGGCGCAAATTTTTCCATGGCAGCGTCATACTATTCAAATATTAAGCCGAGATAATGTTATGCTAGGCGTCTTTACGCCTCAGGGCTTTTGGTTGGCGCAGTCTGAATTTTGTACTCAAGCTGGCTGGCAACCGACATTATCTCTTAACGCTAAATCTGCAATATCGGATCTTCAATCATGAGCGCAATTCTAAATTGTAATATCAGTTTCATTGGTGGCGGCAACATGGCACAGGCTTTAATTGGTGGCCTAATTGCACGTGGTGTCCCGACTACACGTATTACAGTTTCAGATCCCGTAGAAAAAGTACGTGAGCTTTTGGCTGAAAAAGATTTGCATGTGACCGATGATAATGTTGCGGCAATTCGAGATGCTGACATTGTTCTTTTTGCAGTTAAACCTCAGGTGTTGGCAAAAGTTTTGGCACCATTACAAGGTTTGCTAGAAGGGAAGTTGGTGATTTCAATTGTTGCAGGTGCAGAAATTGCAACGATTTCAAAACTATTAGGCACAGAGCGTATTGTTCGTGTCATGCCAAATACACCGGCTTTAGTTCAAACCGGTGCGCATGGCTTATATGCAGGTGAAGCGGTTTCAGCTGAAGATCGTGATCTTGCAAGTCAAGTTTTGGCTTCAACGGGTTTAACACTTTGGGTAAACTCAGAAGCGCAAATTGATGCGGTAACAGCAGTTTCTGGCTCAGGTCCTGCATACTTTTTCTATATGATGGAAAGTATGATCCGTGCAGGTAAAAACATGGGCTTGGATGAAAAGGTAGCTACAGCGCTAACCTTGCAAACTGCATTAGGTGCCGCACAAATGGCAATTACCAGTGCCAATAGTCCTGCGGAGTTACGTAAAAATGTAACCTCTCCAAACGGTACAACACAAGCCGCGATTGAAGTGTTTGATCGTGCTCAAATTTCACAAAATATTCAGGCTGCTTTAGCCGCAGCGCAAAAGCGTAGCCAAGAGTTGGCACAAGAGTTAAGCGAAAGCACCAAATAATTCGATTTGATTTAGGAAAGTTCAAGTATGGGCTCTGCTCAAATTTTTGGAATCATTATTAACGTTGCAATTTTGCTCGTATTTTTCCGTTTTTTAATGCAGCTTGCTGCCGTGAGTCCATATAACCCTGTGGTTTTGGCAACAGCAAAAGCAACAAAAATTGTCGATATCTTTAGCCGAATTTTCCCAACTTTGGCCAAAGGTCGAGTGAATACTGCAGCTTTGGTGTTGGTGGTGATTCTGTATTTGTTAAAAATGTTTGGTTTGATGTATTTGTCTGGAGTGGCGGTGAATAGTCCATTCCATTTGATCATTATGACCTTTGTGACCATGATTCAGGATTTAATCCGTTTCTGTCGTTACTTAATTTTTGCATCGATTATTTTGAGTTGGGTCGTGATGTTTAGTCAGTCACGTTCGCCTTATATTGAAGTGGTTCAAGAGCTGGCGGAACCGCTACTTGCACCATTCCGCCGTATTCTTCCAAATATGGGGATGATTGACTTGTCACCAATTTTTGCGATTTTGGCATTGTTGGTTGCGGAAACCATTATGAAGCAAGTCGCAATTGCATTATTGACTGGTCTTTAATCTGAGCTAAGACAAGTTAAATTAAAAAGGACGCCGAGGCGTCCTTTTTTGTGGATTTAATATGTGGTGTAAAACAAGATATTTCTACTAACTAAGAAACATCTCACCTCCATCCCAACCTTCCTCCTATAAGGAGAAAGGTGTGAATGAACGTGAATGAATTAGTGTGCTTCGTCCCAGTTATTGCCTTGACCGACTTCCACAATCAGTGGAACGGAAATTTTCAACACAGATTGCATCACTTCAGTCAGTTGGGCAGACAGTTCATCGGCAATTGCAGCATCAACTTCAAACACCAATTCATCGTGTACTTGCAGTAACATTTTGGCTTGATCTTTCGGTAAGATTTTATCGACGGCGATCATGGCCAATTTAATAATATCCGCTGCAGAACCTTGTAGTGGTGCATTGATCGCTGCACGTTCAGCGCCTTGTTTCACCATTTTGTTGCTCGCCATAATGTCTGGTGTATACAGACGACGACCTAAAATGGTTTCCACAAAACCTTGTTCACGTGCAACTTGGCGAGTACGTTCCATATATTCCAAAACACCAGGGTAGCGTTGGAAGTATTTACCAATATAGTTACGCGACTCTTCTCGAGTGAAACCCAACTGACGGGTCAAACCAAATTCAGACATACCATAGAGCAGGCCGAAGTTCACCGCTTTGGCTTGACGACGTTGGTTGCTGGTCACTTCATCGAGTGGAATGCCCAAAACTTCTGCCGCAGTACGTTTATGTACGTCTTGTCCATGATTAAAAGCATCGACCAATGCATGATCTTGCGAGAAATGCGCCATTAAACGTAATTCGATTTGCGAGTAATCGGCTGCCAGTAAAATGCGACCTTCAGGTGCAATAAAGGCTTTACGGATTTGACGTCCAATATCTTCACGGACAGGAATGTTCTGTAAGTTTGGATCGGTAGATGACAGACGACCTGTAGCCGTTAAAGCTTGGTGGTAACTGGTATGCACACGATGTGTGTCATTATTCACTTGTTTTAACAGACCATCGGTATAAGTGCTTTTCAGTTTAGAGAGACCACGATATTCCAAAATTAAGTCGGTAATCGGATGGTCGATTTTTTCTAAGACACTTTCACTGGTACTGTACTGACCTGTAGAGGTCTTCTTACCGCCTTTTAAACCTAATTTATCAAACAGAATCTCACCAACTTGTTTTGGTGAGCTGACATTGAAGCTTTGACCCGCAAGATCGGTAATTTCTGTTTCTAAATTTTGAATGGTATTGGCAAATTCCACACCGAGTTGGTCGAGGAAGTTCATATCTAGCTCAATGCCGTTTTCTTCCATAGAGGTTAGAACACGGGCAACCGGCATTTCAATATTGTGCAAAATATTGATCAGTTCCGGATGGGCTTGTAACTTTTTATCGAGTACTTCATACAGACGATAGGTCACATGGGCATCTTCTGCGGCATAATGGGCTGCAGTTTCAAGCTCAATTTGGTTAAAGGTCTTTTGTTTTGCACCTTTGCCCGCCACTTGTTCGAACGTCGTTGTGAGATGACTTAAATACAAACGCGCGACGTCATCCATTCCATGACGAGTTGCCACAGAGTTGAGGACATAAGAGGCTAACATGGTATCGAAATACCAACCTGCCAAATGAATACCATGATTTTCTAAGACATGTGCATCATATTTGAGATGATGACCAATTTTTTGTACGTCATTATCTTCAAGTAAAGGTTTGAGTTGATTCAGAATTGTGTCGCGATCAAGTTGTTGCGGCGCACCTTCATAATCATGCGCAAGCGGCACGTAATAGGCATCATGTGCATCTAAAGCCACCGAGAAACCTACAATCTGCGCCACGCGGTAGTCAAGGCTAGTGGTTTCGGTATCAAAGGCAAAACGCTTTTCAGTACTTAGACGCTTGAATAACACATCCCAATCTTCTTGGGTCAATACTGTGTGATAACGTGCTTCACCGAGTAAATCATCAACACTGGTTTTGTCCGCTTGATCTTCCACTTCGGGTGCATTGGCTACAGTCGCCGTGGTGTTGATGGCTTTGGCTGCTTGTTTGTAGGTTGCACCATTTGGGTTGTTCGGATGATCTAATGACTGCAGTTGGTTACGGAATTCTAGTTCAGTATATAAATCACGAAGAGCTGGAATATTTGGATCAGCAAGTTTCAAATCTTCGTATTTAAGGCCCATGTCGAGGTCGCAAACAATGCTCGCCAGTTGGTGGTCAAGAGTAATCCCTTCGACATTGTCCTTAATGTTTTGACCGACTTTACCTTTAATACTGTCAACATTTTCTAAAATGCCGCCAATCGAACCGTACTCGGTTAAAAGTTTTGCTGCTGTTTTTGCGCCAACACCGGGCACACCACGAATGCCGTCAGAGGCGTCGCCCATCAGCGTGAGGTAGTCAATGATTTGATTCGGCCACACCCCAAATTTTTCAAAAACGCCTTGAACGTCCATCGGTTTGTCTTTGAAGCTGTCTTCTAAAGTGACACGCTCAGTAACGAGCTGCGCCATGTCTTTGTCACCGGTGGAGATCAAAACTTGATGACCGGCTGCTTCAGCGCGTTTGGCTAAAGTTCCGATAATGTCATCGGCCTCAGCGCCCGGCAACATATGCAGCGGAATCCCTAGAGCACGAATTAATGCATGAAGATATGGAATTTGTTGTGATAATTCTTCGGGCATACTTGGACGGTCACCCTTATAAATTGGGGACAATTCATGACGGAAGGTTGGTTCAGGTGTATCGAAAATAACGGCCATATGCGTCGGTTGAATACGACGCATTAATTTTTGGATGGCAGAAATGGCACCTCGGATTGCATTGGTATGCAAACCGGTTGAAGTGGTTAATGGTGGCAGTGCATGGTAAGCACGAAATAAAAAGTATGAGCCATCGACCAAGACAAATGGTGGCATTGATAATTTCCTAATCCTAAAAACGGTTTTATTGTACGTGATTTTTTGCCCGCACGCAGAGTCTAGATTGTATATGTAACTTACCGAATCACTGATGAATAGTTTTAATCCATCCGTCGGGCTCATGTATCATCAAAACATTCAGGAAAATGACGAAGCAGGTATGCTGAAACAGAATAATGAACTCAAGATGATTTGGTTGATGTCGCTGATTATGGTAGGGATCGGGGCATGGTACTTAGACATCCGTATCTTGAGTTATATCAGCGGCATTGGTTTTATGCTCAGTTTGATGAATTATGTCGATGATTTACAGCACGGCGCTGATGCACTGAGTTCATCAAAACAACCATTCCAAGTGACATCAAAGGTTCCGTTATATATTGCATCGTTATTAACGGTCGTTGGGCTGTTAACAGAACTGGGATACTTGGTTGCGATTGGGATTAGCCTGTGGGTTTATTTTTTTCTGCGTTGGCTGAAACGATTGGAACATCAGCTGCATTTATTGCAAGGACGTGCGCTCCAGTCGCAATCGATTCATGCAGCTACTTCAATATCAGCGTCGACAATAGACCGTCCTGAAAATTTTGATTCTGACGATACACCATCTGTACATCCCGCGACGGAAATTGGTAAAGCTAGACATCAGACACCATTCAATTCAACACCTTCTAATACACCATCCAAGATTGCGCCAAATCTATCTAATCAAATTCAGCAATGGCTTTTTCAAGGTAATCCCGTGTTGAAAGTGGCGGTACTGGTCTTGGTGATTGGCGTGGTGTTATTACTTAGATTTGCCACAGAGCATTGGCAACTAAGCTTGGCCATGAAATTGCTGATTGTGAGTTTGAGCAGTGCTGGTGTTGTCGGACTGGGTTTTTGGCTGCAAACCAAAAACCGCAGTTTTGCCTTGGCTCTAGAAGGTCTAGGTCTTGCAGCGCTGTTTTTGACTTTATTTTTTGCCTATTACAATGCCGTGATTCCGGGCTTTGGCATAGCTTGTCTACTGTATGCTGCACTTATGGCATTGACGATTTGGCTCAGTCTGAAACAACAGTCGGTAGAACTGGCAATTATGGCAATGCTGATCGCCTATCTTGCGCCATTTACCTTGCCTGTTCGTGATGCAACTGCAACGGAATTTATTGCCTATTATCTTGTAATTAATCTGGCTGTTGCAGTCATGAGTACTTTAAGACCGTGGAAATATCTGAATCAAATCGCATTTTTGATGACGGTGATTATGGGTGGTGGATATGCTTTTTACCACGGATACACCACCGAACGTCAGATGATGAGCGTGTTGGTTTTAGCTCACGCTGCGATTTTTATTTGGCTCGGTTTTCGTTTTAGTCAGTTATTGGCAAAACAGGATCTTGCGCATTTTCAGCTCAAACCAGCCTTGGATATTGCACTGATATTTGCTTCGCCAGTGCTTGCTTATCTGGCATTGTATTTGATGTATTTTGAGGAAACCGTATGGCAGGCGGGGTATAGCTTGCTATTCGCGGCGCTTTTTGCCGCACTGTATAGCATCAGTAAACGTAGTGCTGTGATCCCACTGATTGCACAAAGTTATTTGAGTTTGACCTTAATATTCTTGGCATTGATTCCACCGATAGTATTGAAAGAGCAGTGGAGTGTGGTTGGTTGGGCAGTTGAAGGTGCGTTGATATTTATATATGCCCTATACAAGCAGTCCAATATCAGCCGTTATTTAGGCATGGCGCTCTTGGTGATGGCGGGTTGTTCAAGTCTGTATTATTTGGTTCAACTGCCACATTTCCCTGCACAGATGTATTGGGGCGTGTGTTTGAGCTATTTGGCGGCCATTATCGTGACGCACGCTGTTCCTGCATTTCATAAACAGCTTTCAAGTTCGAGTATTGCCTTTCAATGTGTGCAAATGCTCTCAGCAACTACTATGTTCATCATGTTGCTCTTAGATCGGCTGCAGAGTAGTCATCAATTGGCTTTGAGTCTATTGATTGTCAGTGTGGCCTATCTGTTGGTGAATGAAGGCTTGTTAAAACGAAAAGCTTCGTGGAGTTGGTCCATCATTAAGTGGACGGGTCTAGTGCCTGTTTATGTGATGGGGCTGTACCAAGTTATTTCAGTGAGTGAGAACGGTCAGTTACTTTGGCATTCAGCGATGGAGCAGATTTATTTTGCATTCGCTGGGCTGAGCTTGACGCTGCTTTGGCTACGACCATTACTCGGTGTGCGTGAAGAAAAAGAATGGGTCAGTCTCGGAATTTTGAGTAGCTTGGCGTGGACCAGTCTGACGCTGATACCCAGTATGCCGTATATCAGTGTGGTAATTTTGCCGCTGATATTTTGTGCATGGTGTTATTGGCAAGCGCAGCAACCGGTCTGGAAAATGTTTTGGCAAGCGCGTAGCAGTTTGTTTTTGGCTTTGAGTTGGATCATTAGTTCGCAATTATTTAGTCAGCAGGCCTTTGTGGGATATATCTTGCCCATATTAAATCCTTTTGATGCTGTGAGTTTGCTGTTGTTAGCGGCTTTTTTATGGATGTTGAATCAACAGTTAAAAGCTGGTTTAGATCGTAGCTTGGCTGCCGTGTTGAGTGTCCTTGGGCTACTTTGGTTAAGTAGCTATGTCGTGCTTCGTGCCTTACATAGGTATCTGGATACGCCTTATAACAGTTTAGACATTTGGAGCGATGCGACCGTTCAACTGAGTTTTACTGTGCTGTGGGTGTTATTGGCTTTGGTGAGTATGCGCTTTGCCACTCAGCGCCAATTACGTTCAGTTTGGCTGCTCGGCGGCAGTATTTTGGTCTTGGTCACTTTGAAACTGGTCTTGCTGGATTTATCTCATGTCGGCACACTCATGCGAGTGATTTCATTTATGGCGGCAGGTTTTGCCATGCTTTTGATTGCCTATATTGCACCCATGCCGAATGACAAGGTTGAACCATGATGAAATTCTTAAAGGTACGAGATCACTAAGCTGTACAGGTCGATGGCTATAAAAGTACATGATAAAAAAACCCTGCACATTTGAAGATATGCAGAGCCTTTCATATCAAGTCGATAGACCATTATTTGAGTTGAGGCTCTCGTTGAATCTCTTGCGCATTGGCATATTGATCGACGTTAGCATCGCTTGCTTGTGTAGAAAGTGGGTGGTCAACAAAACCCATTTTCGGGACAGGGATTTCAATTTTATTTTCGACAAAGGCATTTCGAATCCGTTCTTGCATCTCATCGCGGACTTTCAGGAAATTCTCTCTTTGGCACCAAATGGCAAAAAGCAGCTCAATGGAAGATTCTCGAAAGGCAGTGACGGTCACGGCAGGTTTAGGATCGGCCAAGACCAATGGATATTTACTAACGGCATCTAATAAAACTTCACGGACTTTGATGATGTCTTCATGAAAGTTAATCGCAAGGGTAATTGGAATTCGCCGTATTGGAAACTTAGACAGGTTATGTACAGGTGCCCGAATCAGTTGTTCATTCGGCAAACGGACATAGACATTGTCCTGCGTGAGTAATTTGACCGACAGTAAATCAATCGAGATTACTTCACCTTCAATGGTATGCCCGCGAATCAGTGTCAATTGAATGGTATCACCAACTTCAAAAGATCCTTCACCGATCAAGAACATCCCGCTGATCAGGTTGGATGCGGACGTTTGCGAGGCAAAACCCAGTGCGACCGTTAAAATACCTGCTGCACCCAAGAAGACGCTGAGTTTAAAGCCGGCTTCTTTTAAACTGGCCATCACAAAGATGATAAAGATGAAATAGAAAATCCCGCGACGCCAAACCAACTGCTGATGGGCATTGAAACGCATACCTACAGTGCGGATAAAGGTGTTTGAGATAAAACGTGCAATCAGAAAGCCGATGACTGCCAGTAAAACAGCCACCAATAATTCTGTCAGCCGATCGGTATTGAGATTGGCGACCATTCCTTTTAGGCTGCTGGTAATTTCTGTCGAAATATTTAAATCTGCCATGGCTCACCGTTAGAAAAATGAATCAAACATATTGAATAGTACATTAGCTGACTCGCGTGGCGGATGCAGATAAATTACGTCACCGGCTTGTGGCGGTGTACGGTTTTCAATTTTGACCCGCGGCGGTTTGTCATGACCTTCATGCACGACTCGAATTTGTGAAGTCCATAAACGTCCTGTACTTTCACTATAAAATAATGGCAAAGCCGGTACAGGGACATTCATACGGTCAAAACGAATCTGTTGATTACTCACGTTATGAAACTCAATAGGGGTTACTGCACGAAAAGCACGAGGTTTGAGTTGTTTAAGTTCTGTACGACCATCAACTGCTGTGGCATAGCAAATTTCACCCATTCGATGGTTCGGACCAAACCAGGTATCTTTTGGTAGAATCACAGGTATATCAAACAAAGGTTCTCTAAGACCTTCGACAAAGCCAGCAATCCACAGCGGTGTGCTGATATACAGCGTTCCGCGCTGTCCCGCTGGAATATAAATCGGATCGACCGGTTTAATCACCACAGACCGATCTGCCAAACGTGGCATGATTTGAATTTTGTCATGCGTCTGGCGGAACATATAACGTTCCATTTTAATGGGTTGTGGAAAATCAAATTCAGGGTCTTGAATCGGATGCCATTGCTGCTCATAGTCAAACTGAAAGGTCGGGCGATGATATTCCATACGCCACTCTTGCATGCCGCGCGTCACACGAAACAATAAAGACCCAAACTGCCAACTGCGCGGGTGATTCAGTTCAAATTGATATTCCCCCCACCATTTACGTTTTGGGGATTCCTTTTCAGTCAAATCATTTTCTAATGGCAATGCGTATATCCCTTGTCCTGATAAATCCTAAAAACAGACTTCACGCTGTCAGATGCTTAGAGTACACTCAAAACAACTTTTTTCATCATTATAATGCGTGATGCAAGTACTTAAACAATTACAAATACCATATAGTTTTGCCAAACGTCATGGCGTATTGCTTCGATATGAGGGTGATCAAGCTTTTATTGTACGTCGTGACAGCACGCCACTGTTGGCTTTACAAGAAGCACGTCGCTATTTAGGGCATCCTGCACAATATCAATTATGTAGTGAGCAAGAGTTTAATCAATTACTCAGTGCAAGCTTTGCCGGAGACACCGGTGAGTCTCAACAAGTTGCAGCGGGCCTGGAAGATCATCCCGATTTACTCAGCCTTGCGGACTCTGTGCCAGAAGCTGAAGATCTGATGGATCAGGAAGATGATGCACCGATTGTACGCTTAATCAATGCCTTATTGTCTGAAGCGATCCGTGTCGGTGCTTCAGATATTCATATCGAATCTTTTGAAAAAAAGCTGTCTGTCCGCTTACGTGTCGATGGTCAGTTACGTGAAATTGTGCAGCCACGTCGTGAACTAGCACCACTGTTGGTGTCACGTATCAAAGTCATGGCCAAACTCGATATTGCAGAAAAGCGAATTCCACAAGATGGTCGTATTTCACTACGTTTGGCGGGCCGAGAAGTCGATGTTCGTGTATCAACCTTACCATCTTCCTATGGTGAACGTGTGGTGATGCGTTTACTCGATAAACAAGCTGGGCGTTTAAACATGACCCATTTGGGCTTGATGCAGCATGACTATGATCGATTGAAACAACTGGTACATCGTCCGCATGGCATTATTTTAGTTACGGGACCAACGGGTTCGGGTAAAACCACAACCTTATATGCGGCATTGTCTGATCTAAATGATGGTTCAAAAAATATATTGACTGCGGAAGATCCAATTGAGTATCAACTTGAAGGGATCGGGCAGACGCAGGTCAATACCAAAGTGGATATGACCTTTGCTCGTGCATTAAAAGCCATGCTTCGACAAGACCCAGATGTGGTGATGGTCGGGGAGATTCGTGATTTAGAAACTGCTGAAATTGCAGTACAAGCGTCATTAACAGGCCACTTGGTACTTTCAACGCTGCATACCAATACAGCAATCGGTGCGGTGACCCGTCTTAAAGACATGGGGATTGAACCATTTCTACTTTCAAGCTCATTGATCGGTGTGGTGGCGCAGCGTTTGGTTCGAACCTTGTGCCGTCACTGTGCGACTTGGCATGATGCCGATGATTTTGAAAAAGACTTATTTAAGCATCTCGATGCATCGGCCGAATTAAAATTGCCACAACCTAAAGGCTGCGAACAATGCTCGCATACTGGATTTACAGGGCGTACCGCAATTTATGAAATCGTTCCAATTGATGAGCAAACAC
This sequence comes from Acinetobacter sp. YH01010, assembly GCF_013420775.1. Lineage (NCBI taxonomy): Bacteria > Pseudomonadati > Pseudomonadota > Gammaproteobacteria > Moraxellales > Moraxellaceae > Acinetobacter > Acinetobacter sp. YH01010. Next base: position 242,850 of record NZ_VOYF01000004.1, read on the forward strand.
GTCGTCTGATTCATGGAAATGCTGCAGAGTTTGAGTTAGAAAATCATGTCCGTGCAAATGCGGGTTCAATACGTGATGATGGATTGCGTAAAGTTTTGGCAGGTAAAACCACCATTGAAGAAGTGCTTAGAGTGACGAATGAAGCGGCTGAATAGTCAGTGCAAAATATAAATAAAGCCCCGAAGCCTGTGTAAGGATTCGGGGCTTTGCTTTAGTTAATCTTTTCAAAATGAATTACAGCATCATATGCTTTGTCTGTCAGAGTGAGGTGAGTTGCATCACTCAGTTTCATTTCAATGCTATTACTCTCTTTATATTTCAGCACATCATGATTCACTTCGGCCATACCGGATGAAGCACTAGAAGTGCGCTCAGTATTATTTTTATCGAGCCAAAATTCGTCTTTAATTTGGTAGTCATCGCCTTGTTTGCTAATGGAAAGTTTGCGTAGGCTCTCCGTGTCAGGTGTTTGTTTCCATTCCCCTGAAAAATCAGGCGCAGGTGTTTGGCTACATGCGGCTAAGGCCAAGCTTAGAAAAAGCATCGAAAAGTATGTTTTCATTGTAAAGTCCTGAAAATGATTTTAATTTTTTATGGATGTATAGTTAATTATAGTTTGAATATTAAACATTTTTTAAATTTTATTCATTATTCTTTCTATCGAATGTCTCATAATTTTTTATTTTAATTTGAACAAAAACAGCCCAAAAAATATGGGCTGTACGGTCTTTCACTTACCACAAACTGACAACTTTCTTCATCAATTCAGCACGAATGGGCGCGGTTGGGTTACCTGCATTGCGCTGCGTTTCATTTTCATAAAACTTTTGCCAAGTTTGAACCATCTCTAAATTGACATCTTGAGTTTTAAGCTTTTCAACATCGGCTTTGCTGATATTGGCTAAGCGCGCTGCTGCACCTTCTGGGCCTGTACCCCAACCAATGATGCCTTGACCATAGGCAAGTAAAGACATGTTGTTCGGTGTTGGTGGTAGCGCAAGACGTTGAATATCTGGATTGACCAAGGATTTAATTTGAGGATGGACTTTTTCAGACAGGGTTAATTCAGCAAAACTGAGTGTGGATGCGCTGAGTAGCAACGTACTGATAAGGAGAGGTTTAAGCATCATAGATCAACAAATGAATGTAAATAAGAATCGTTATATATTTTAGCAAGGTTTTGGCAACTGAATATGAATATTTAAATGTATTGGAAATGGATAAGATTTTATTTTGAGCTCAGCTGTAGGTGTGTAGAAGTCAAAAAGTTCAAAGCACTATTTTATAAGGAATTAAAACAGTGCTTTGTATAGATAGGTGCAAATGGATTTAAGTCAAAACATTTAAAGTGACATTAATATTGTTTCGGGTGGCATTTGAATAGGGGCACACAATATGTGCAGCATCGACCAATTTCTGTGCCTCGCTTGCATCCATACCCTCAAGATGAATATGAAGCGTCACTTCGATACCAAATCCTGTTGGAATAGGGCCGATACCCACATCACCCTCGACGTAGGCAGTAGGGGTAATCGAAATTTTATCTCGGTTAGACACAAATTTCATTGCACCTAAAAAACAGGCTGAATAACCAGCGGCGAAGAGTTGTTCAGGATTCGTACCATTACCTGTACCCCCCATAATTTTCGGCACAGCCAATTGAACATCTAAATGACCATCGGACGTCGTAGCACGACCATCACGACCACCAGTGGCTTTTGCATGGGCTGTATAAACTGCTTTTTCTAAAGTCATTATTCTAATCCCTCAGATGATGGTTCAAAATCATATCGTGGGGGATTTTGCTTAAATAATATTCAGTTTTTTTGTAATTTTATACAGGGTAAAAATCAATATTGAAGCAAAACACGGTGCTGCATCAGTGGCATAGATGCGCGAATCTGTTGCTGTTCGTCTAAGTCAAAAGGAACCGTGAGTAGTTGAGCGCCTTCTTCTGCGGTGATTGCTAAAATTTGACCGCGGCTGTTGCTTGCTCCAGCATGCCCCCAAGTTTGACGCTTTTCACCATGCCAACCTTGTTGTGCGGCACCCAGTACAGCACATTGGCTATCCATGGCACGAGCTTGCAGTAACAACTGCCAGTGCATTTCACCCGTGGTATAAGTAAAAGCTGCAGGCGCCGTTAAAATGTTTGCACCTTGGCTACGAAGTTTCAAAGCCAGTTCAGGAAAGCGCAAGTCGTAGCACACCATCAGGCCAATATTGCCAAAAGGTGTTGTTGCAACTACGGTTTCAGTACCAGGTTCAAAGAATTTTGATTCTTGATAGCCACCGACAGCGTCACCAACTTGCACATCAAATAAATGAATTTTGTCATAACGTGCTTCGGTATGTTCAGGGCTGATACACAGGCTAACAGTACGGACACGGCCATCTTGAATGATTGAACCATCTGGACGATAAGGGCATGGGAGTGTGCCCGCAACAATCCAAAGTTGATAACGATGTGCGAGTTGTTCTAGTCGCTGCTGAATACTTTCAAATTGCGCCGCGGTTTCGCGTTGTTTACCTGCGGCAAAGCAGACAAAATTTTCAGGAAATACAATGAGACTCGCACCTTGAGCCTGACATTGTTGCATCAATGACTCGATCACTTTGAAGTTATCTTCAATGTCATTTTGAGAATTCATTTGTGCAACGGAAAGTAAAGTCATGCGAAGAGGGTCTCTGCTGTGATTAACCTAAATTAGACATTTTGCTGCTTGGGTTGCTCTAGATTATCCTGCTCTTTTTGCAGTTGTTTGACCAAAGGCTCAAACATATTTTGGTTGCTATCATTCAGTTTCATCAGCGTTTTGTGTGCATCTAAAACCGTATTCAGCATATTGCTATGGGTAATGTGTTCTTCCATAAGTGCGCGAGTGCATACACTTGGATCACCACAATAATTCAAAATAACAAACACTTGACCTAAACCCATGCTATTGGCAAGCGTTGTGATATCAGAGTTTGTAGACAACATTACCGCTTGGATATGGTGAACTTGTTTGAGCTTCAAACCCAGTTTCGCCAAAATGCCAAGAACAGTACTATCGATAAATGTCGTTTGGGTTAAATCAACGATTGCACCGACGACATTTTGTTGCTGTTCAATTTTGTTTAATAACTTGTCTAGACTAATACAAGATTGGGCACGCACTTCGCCAATAAGCTTAAAAATATGCGTTCCGTTCAAGCTTGCATATTCAACATGACCTGTTGACATATAAATGCCATTTGCAGAGAAGGATAGTAAATTATCCCATAGGGGCACAGCTTACTCAAGTAGCCGAGTATGATCAGAAAGTCGTATTTGGTTTAAGTAATTGATTTCGTGATTAATTGATTCGACGTAAACTTAGGATGGCAATATCGTCAGCAACATGGTCTGGTGCTTGAAATGATTGATTTTGCAAGTGATAAACCAATTGACCTAGCTGTTCATTCAATCCACCGTCAAAAGGTTCGAGTGCGCCATCGGAGCAAATTACAAAGCGAGAATAACGATTTAAGATAAATTCAAACTCTTCAACTTCTAGGTCTTCAGTTAAGCCGAGTGGGAAGCTGCTGGTATTTAAAATTCGCGCAGGAAGACCGGGTTCAAATAAAATGGCCGGCGGATAATGCCCTGCACTAGACCATTTCAAGACATGCGTATCGAGATTGAGTATCCCAGCAATCATGGTAATGTGCTTTTCAATATTTTCTTGAACCAGCATGCCATTGAGCTTTTTGATGAGTTCTCTCGGGGTTTTTGAACGACCGTGGAAAGCAGCCATCCATGAGGTCAGTAAACTACTCGTTACCCCATGACCAGACACATCTGCGAGATAAAACATAATTTCTTTATCGCTGATTTTCCAGTAATCGTACCAATCACCCGATAAATAAGCAGAAGGTTGGAAGAATGTTTCAACTTTATAATTGTGGAGTTCGATTGGATTTGGCAGTAAGCGTTTTTGCAAATCTGCAGCAGAAGGGAGGTCGCGGCTGTCTTGATTGCGTTTGTATTGCGCATCAATTTTAGTGAGTGCTGCTTGGAGGTTAGTTGGAATATGATCCCACACCCATCCTGCTAAAGCACCTTGTTGCCACGCTTGAGCCAATGCAGCGCCCTCATGCTCAAAAGCGAGCACAATGGTAGGAAGTGTCCATTGGTGATTTAAAAAGTCGGCAACATCAGCAATTGCAATGATCGTTGGATCATACAAGTCTAGATCTTCAATGTTAATCATTTGTACGCTAGGAAGCGCATCAAGTACCTGATCTAAATATGGAATATCACGAGTAGGTTGAATGAAATACATAAAGAATTAGATGAATCCTTCGATAGACAATAAGTGTACTATAGCAAGCTAATGATGGCTGGAGGGAAAAACCACACCAGCCAATTGAAAAATTTTATTTATTCAGTTGTTACCGTGTCGGTATCATCTGAACTGCTATCATCAATGAAATCGGTAGAATCATCAGTTGAAACATCTGTTGAATTATCTTCAGATTCATCAATATCGTCATCTTCTTCATCAATAAATAAGTTTTCTTCAGCAATACCTTTTTTCTCGGCAATAGAATAGTTCAGGCGTTGCAAATAGATGTCACGAATTTGAGCGTATTTATCGCCTTGCAATACACCTTCGATATCCAGTAATTGAGCGCGAGTATCGATTCCACGTAAAGTTTGCTCAGACCAATACGCCACATCATGACCATCAAGCATATATTTCTGTGGACGTCCTTGACTATCTACAGCTAGACCGACGGTTTGGCGCAATGTGCTTGGACCAAGCACTGGTAGAACAATATAAGGACCAGAAGGAATACCGTAATATCCTAAAGTCGCGCCAAAGTTTTCATCTTCTGTTTCTAGACCTAGACGGCTTGCAGGGTCAGCAAAGCCTAAAGTTGTCAGTGTATTAACAGTAAAACGCCCCAGACTTTTTGCGGCACGTGTCGGTCGTCCTTGGATGAGTTGGTTAAATGCATTCCAAGGTTCGCCCAAATTTTTACGGAATAAACGATAAGATTCACGAATATCCTTTGGAGTTTTTGCTACATATTGCACAGCAGCAGGGCGGGCAATGTGGACATCTAAATAATCATTAAATGCGTAAACTTTCCGGTTGATCGGTTGGAAAGGGTCTTTATCTTCTTCTGATTGTGCTGCATTTGCATTTACAGATAATTTTTTTGCAACTTCAGATGACTTGACCATCGCCGCATGCGCAAGTTGTTGTGTTTTTGATTTATTGGCAGCTTCTGAGTCTTGAGCAACAGGTGCTGAAGACTCGTCATTTGCAAATACAGGTGTTGTTACGACAAGTGACAATAATCCTGCATATAAAAAAGAAGTTTGGCGCATATATAGTCCTGACGCTTTTAGCACGGCAAAATGTTTGCCGTATAATAAGTAAAAACGTTCAAATAATCCTGATTTATTACTATTAAACCAAATTTGATCAAAATATGAATGAAAAAATGTAATTTGAGTGAAAAATGTGCGCTCAAAATAATTATTTTAAAAAAGGTGTTGCAACGGATGTGAAATGCTGTAGAATGCACATCCATCGGCGGTGATGAAGATTAAAACTTCTGATAAAACAATGACTTGGTTAAATTGATTAAGTTCGGTTTTATTTGATAAGTTTAAAAATAATTTGAATTACTGGTTGACTCTTTAGAAATAAAGAGTAATATAGCCGACCTAGCTTGCTGGTGACGAACCAACAAGAAGATCATTAAGAGATTATGAAGAACAACTTGTGTGGATTTTTACTAGTTGATTGATCGAAATTATTTTCATTGATTGATGGTAGAAATTACTCGAAGTTTATTTGAGCAAATTTTTGTCAGTA
>NZ_VOYF01000051.1:0-3519 GCF_013420775.1 Acinetobacter sp. YH01010
GTAAATTTTCAGCGTTGCTGGCTCCCCGTCAGCCGGATTGGGTTGCATCGCAGGGGTGTCGAAAGAGTCAACTGCGGTCCAAAGCTGTTGGACTTGGGTGAAAAGGGCGTTTATTCTTCCTATACGTCGATCGATTGAATGAAGGACATATACAATCATTTCTCCGACATTTGGTTATGGAGCGAAAAGTTTCAATATCTTATCAAAACCAGGCAATCAATGCGATTAAGTTTTATTACGAACGTGTTTTGGGTGGACAACGGAAAACATATTTCATCGAAAGACCAAAAAAAGAAAAAACACTTCCTGTTGTGATGAGTGAAGAAGAAACCATTCGGGTACTACGCGCTATTGAAAACGTGAAACACAAGGCTATTCTGATGACTATTTATTCGGCAGGTTTGCGCATTTCTGAATGTATAAACCTGAAAATAAAAGACATTGACTCCAAGCGCATGCAAATTCGTATAGAACAGTCAAAAGGAAAAAGAGGTCGTTATACCATTTTATCTGAGAAAACATTAATTATTTTAAGAACATACTTTATGGAATATAAACCAAAAGATTATTTATTTGAAGGTCAAAAAGGTGGCGCATACTCAAGCCGAAGTATTCAAAACATTTTTAAAGCAGCTGTTTTAAAAGCAAAGATTCAAAAGGAAGTTACTGTACATACCTTACGACATAGCTTTGCAACGCATTTGCTTGAGAATGGTACGAGTTTACGTTATATTCAATCGTTGTTAGGTCATTCAAGCAGTAAAACAACTGAGGTTTATACACATATTACCACCAAGGGAATGGAACAATTAAAAAGTCCGATGGATTTGTTAGATATATAGAAAGGATTTGTATATTTGAGCAAAACTTAACAAAAAGCACTATGAATATAAATCCTTTTGAGAGAGTAGAAACGAACGGTAAACGGTTGAAAACGGATTTGTCACTGATAATGAAAGGTTTAGCAAAATAAGATATAGTGGATATATACGCCATTTGGCGTATAGCCACTTGTTATGTGCCATTTTTGAATGACAATGCGAATAGATACAGACAAACAAATGAATTTACTTAGTGATAAGAACGTTGCAATAATTGGTGGTGGACCCGTTGGACTGACTATGGCAAAATTATTACAGCAAAACGGCATAGACGTTTCAGTTTACGAAAGAGACAACGACCGAGAGGCAAGAATTTTTGGTGGAACCCTTGACCTACACAAAGGTTCAGGTCAGGAAGCAATGAAAAAAGCGGGATTGTTACAAACTTATTATGACTTAGCCTTACCAATGGGTGTAAATATTGCTGATGAAAAAGGCAATATTTTATCCACAAAAAATGTAAAGCCCGAAAATCGATTTGACAATCCTGAAATAAACAGAAATGACTTAAGGGCTATCTTGTTGAATAGTTTAGAAAACGACACGGTTATTTGGGATAGAAAACTTGTTATGCTTGAACCTGGTAAGAAGAAGTGGACACTAACTTTTGAGAATAAACCGAGTGAAACAGCAGATTTGGTTATTCTTGCCAATGGTGGAATGTCGAAAATAAGGAGCTTTGTTACCGACACGCAAGTTGAAGAAACCGGTACTTTCAACATCCAAGCTGATATTCTTCAACCGGAAATAAACTGTCCCGGATTTTTTCAGCTATGCAACGGCAACCGATTAATGGCGGGACATCAGGGCATTTTATTGTTTGCCAATCCCAATAATAATGGTGCATTGTATTTAGGAATTAGTTTTAAAACGCCCGATGAATGGAAAAATAAAATTCCCTTAGATTTTCAGGACAGAAACAGCGTTGCCGATTTTTTATTGAAAAGATTTTCCAAATGGAGTGAAGTTTACAAACAATTAATACGTTCGGTATCAACATTTCAATGCTTGCCCACAAGGAAATTTCCTTTGAACAATGATTGGAAAAGTAACCGTCCATTACCCATAACAATGATTGGCGATGCTGCTCATTTGATGTCGCCTTTTGCAGGACAGGGTGTAAATACGGGATTATTGGATGCTTTGATATTGTCTGAAAACCTTACAAACGGAGAATTTACAAGTATTGAAAATGCCATCGAAAACTACGAACAACAAATGTTTGTTTATGCAAAAGATACGCAGGACGAATCGACAGAAAACGAAACCGAAATGTTTAGTCCCAATTTTTCGTTTCAAAAATTATTGAATCTATAAACAGTAAGAAAAAACGGCTACTAACAAGCAGTTTTGCAATAGTGGGGCAGAAGTGCAAAATTGAACTTGTGTGCTTCTATCAACTTTTGTACATTAGCTGCCAGTTTAAGATGGGTGCATTTGAGTATGCCCAAAGGAGCCCGCAAGTATGCGCAGGACGAAGCCAGTAGCCGCGCCGATGGTGGCGCGGGTCTATCTGCGCGTCAGCACCGACGCGCAGGACTTGGAACGCCAAGAGGCGATCACTACGGCCGCGAAGGCCGCCGGCTACTACGTCGCCGGCATCTACCGTGAGAAGGCATCCGGCGCACGCGCCGACCGGCCTGAGCTGCTGCGCATGATCGGCGACCTACAGCCCGGCGAGGTGGTCATTGCCGAGAAGATCGACCGCATCAGCCGCCTACCTTTGCCCGAGGCCGAGCGCCTGGTGGCCTCGATACAGGCCAAAGGCGCACGCCTGGCCGTCCCTGGCGTGGTCGATCTATCCGACCTGGCGGCCGAGGCCCAGGGCGTCGCCAAGATCGTGCTGGAAGCCGTGCAGATCATGCTTTTTCGCCTGGCCTTGCAGATGGCCCGCGACGACTACGAGGACAGGCGCGAACGCCAGCGCCAAGGCATTGAGTTGGCCCGCCAGGCCGGGCGGTACAAGGGCCGCCGTGCTGATCCGAAGCGCCGCGCCCAAGTTGTCGCGCTGCGCAAGTCCGGCTACAGCATCAACAAGACCGCCGAGCTGGCCGGGTACAGTGCGGCCCAGGTGAAACGGATATGGGCCGAGGTCAGCCAGGCCGAAGCGAAGCAGCACGGCGCGTTCGTGGAGGACGCATTGACGGAAGCCGATGCCCTGGCCGCTGTCGGCCAGGATGAGCGCCAGGAGGAAAGGGCATGAAGAAGCCGAACCAAGACGACGAGCCGTTTTTCATCACCGAGGAGATTGCGGCCGAAATGATCGCCGGCGGCTATGAGTTCGAGCTGCCGCCCATTCCTTGCACCATCCGCCTACGCGACGTGCTGGAGCGCATGACCGATGCTGAGCTAGCATTGCAGCCGGGCGAGATCGCCGACCAGGAGCGTGAACGCTGCCGGCGCAAGCCGTGTTCAACCTCATGATCTGGTCATGGTATTTTTCATGGCACTGAGCCTGATAGTTCTTGCAAATTGTTGTCACTAAAGGGTTTTGTGTGCTTGTTTACAATCGAGTGGGAGTGACGGGCACTGGCTGGCAATGTCTAGCAACGGCAGGCATTTCGGCTGAGGGTAAAAGAACTTTCCGCTAAGCGATAGACTGTATGTAAACACAGTATTGCAAGGACGCGGAACATGC
>NZ_VOYF01000052.1:0-3116 GCF_013420775.1 Acinetobacter sp. YH01010
TGTTTGAACAACTAAAAGCGTATTTATAAGTGATATTCCGCTCTAGTTAAGCCACCTTGTTTTGTTGGGGTAGCTGATCATAGTAAAACTCATTTGGTGTCATTTTGTCTAGACTCGAATGAGGTCGTTTCAAATTATAAGAGACCTTTGCACGAAACAGCCCCTTTGCTCGAGGCATACCACCAAACCGAAAAAAAACAAAGAATGGCAATGAAATAAGCAAAACAATGGCTAAATCATGGATAAAATCTCCAAATGGTTGTTAAATTTGTGTCTATTGGCTGAGCTTACTAACCAACAGACACAATAACCCTAGGCGAGTCCGTATTTTCGTTTCAAGCTTAGGGCAGTTTTTAAATTATGCACCATGCTTGCAAGCAAAGTGCTGGTATGAAATTGCATTAACCCTAAATGACGAGCTTTGCTCATCCCATAATGCAGTTTAAAATGTCCAAAGACCCGCTCAACGGTGTTTCTAGTTTGGCTCTTTTGGGTATTATTGCGTTTTTGCTGTTCGGTTAAGGGTGTATTGCGCCATGCTCTATCATGAATATGATTTTTTATCGGTGGTTCATGCTCGGCAAGGTAGTCATCATGGGCTTGGCTTTTATACGCACTGTCAGCATACACGGCTGATTCATCATCTGTTAACAGCGTGGTAAAACATTGGGAATCATGGACATTGGCAGGGGTAGTTTCAACCTTTTTGACAAAGCTGTCTTCATCACAGTTGAGATGAATTTTAAAGCCGTAGGTGGTTTTTACTTTACCTGTACTGTCTTTTTTACTGACATAGGCGGCTTCGTTATCTTGGGTATTGTCGGTGTGTTTGCCTTTCTTAGGTCGTTTGTTTTTAGCTTCAACGATACTGGCATCGATGATGCTGACACTGCCCGCTTTGATAAAAATGTTTTGTTGGGCTAGTTGCTCATTGATTTGGTTGAACAATGGTTCAATCAGTCTAAGCTCACCTAGGTGTTTGTGGTATCGCCAAATGGTGCTATGGTCGGGTACATCATCCGTTAATGATAGGCCAACAAAGCGACGAAATAGTAAGTCTCGTGCCAGTTGTTTTTCCATGGCTGGATCCGATAGGTTATAGAGTTTTTGTAAGAGTAATACTTTAAACATGATGACAGGGTGAAAGGCAGATTCCCCACGCTCACTGCTATGAACGTGGCGTAAGGTTTGCTCGATAGTTTGCCAGTCAATTAGGTTGTGTAGTTCATCTAATTCTTCGATGGCTTTGTGAGCGTTAATGAGACTGTCTGCTAGGGAGAGTTGCCCTGTTTGTTTCCATGCCATAGTCGTGTTTTTTGCTAGGTGATTGATTTTATTGTATTATACCAATTTAATGAACTTTTGTGTGTTTATTCGTGCAAAGGTTTCTATAAACTGCTAAACTACACCCACTCAAATTAGTGGGTGTAATTAGTTTGAGTTATAAAAATCTCACAACTGAAATCGTTTGATCTATCTTAGACACCTTGTGAATACGGTGTATTAAGCCGCGAAATCTCAGCGCATTCAAAAAAACGTAATTTAATAAATTTCTCAGTGCTTGCCATTGGGCTTAGTCGTCTCTCCCTCTAACTGACTTTGCTCAGGCTTGTACGCATTTTATATGTAGATAACAATGCAAAACGTACAAACTTTAAAGTTAAGCCGTGCCACATTGATGTTTCCTTTGGCATTGGTTTTATTCGAATTTTCGGTCTATATCGGTAATGATTTAGTCCAACCTGCCATGCTCGCCATTACCCAAGATTTTGGGGTCAGCAGTGCATGGGCACCGTCGTCTATGTCTTTTTACTTACTGGGCGGTGCTTGTGTCGCATGGTTGCTTGGGCCACTCTCAGACCGTTTAGGCCGTAAAAAGGTGTTGCTCGCAGGTGTAGCATTTTTTGTGCTGACCTGCCTTGCAATTTTACTCACTCAAAATATTGAGTCTTTTTTGGCACTCCGCTTTTTACAAGGTGTGGGGCTGTCGATGATTTCTGCGGTGGGTTATGCCGCAGTACAGGAAAGTTTTGAAGAGCGTGATGCCATTAAAGTCATGGCTCTCATGGCGAATATTTCTTTGCTAGCACCGTTACTTGGTCCTGTGGTCGGGGCGTTTATGATTGACCATGTGTCATGGCATTGGGGCTTTATTGGCATTGCCTTTTTGGCTTTTTTAAGTTGGTTTGGTTTAAAAGCCAAAATGCCTGCGACACAACAGCGTCATTCTAAAAAGCCGCTGCGCTATATTTGGGATGACTATAAGACGGTCTATAAAAATAAGACCTTTTTGGCGCTCACCTTTGGCCTACCCATGGTCGCGATGCCGTTGATGCTGTGGATAGCACTGTCACCCGTGATCTTGGTGGAAGAACTTGGCTTGAGCAGTATGCAATACGGCTTGGCACAGTTCTCCGTCTTGGGCGGTCTCATTCTGGGCAACATTGTACTGATTAAAGTCATCGACAAAATGGCACTGGGTAAAACCGTGTTACTCGGTTTGCCCTTGATGTTCATCGGTACGCTGTTGGTAGTGCTCGGCACGATTTTCCAAAGCTATTTCTTGCCGTTACTGATTGTGGGGATGACTTTGGTGAGCTTCGGTGAAGGCATTAGTTTTTCAGTGTTATACCGCTTTGCGTTGATGTCATCGGAAGTGTCCAAAGGGACGGTTGCTGCAGCCGTTTCGGTTCTGATGATGTTTACGTTCTTCTTCGTGATTGAACTGGTTCGCATAGCTTATGTGGCATTTGGTCTTTGGGCTTATAGTTTAGTCTGCCTCATTTTGATTGCACTTTGGTTTAGCTTTCCACGTGCGACCGTGAAAAAAGTGATGCAAAAACGTCTTGAGAGTGGTGTTTACTAAAATTTTATTCACTGAATTCAGCGAAGCTCACATCATAAAAAAGCGCCCATTCAAATGAATGTGCGCTTTTTTATTATGGCTTTAAATAATCCTTTTTAAAGCCAGTTTTTAAACTCAGGCTTCTATTATTAATGAAGTTTTCGGACCATTCAGGATCGTTCGATTTACTCAAAATATCTTTGAGCCAAACCTTTAATGTTTCAATTGGATAATCTGCATTTTTGTATAAGTTAATCACGGTGATAATCTG
>NZ_VOYF01000053.1:0-3051 GCF_013420775.1 Acinetobacter sp. YH01010
GCTTACGCGCCTGCGCAATGGCTGCGTCTGGCGCCAGATACCGGCCTCCATCGGAGAAACTGTCCGAGGTTATGTTGACGATGCCGAAAATGATGAGCGATTTATTCATGGGGGCTTCTATAATAATCTCTGTACACGACAAAAATAGATAACTCATTGAAATAATGTCACAATAATTGTTTTCTAACGACGAATACTATGACACATCTCAATGAGTTATATCTTATCTTAAACAAATCTCTAAAATGGAACAAGTCACATTTAAAGTGCTTTGCGCTCATCATGCTTGTGATTATTTTAAAGCAAACATGTAATCTTTCTTCTGCATCTAAAGCCTTGCCCATCAAGTGTTTACCACAATCATTTTATCGACGTATGCAGCGCTTCTTTGCAGGTCAGTATTTTGATTATCGTCAAATTTCTCAGTTGATTTTCAATATGTTTTCATTCGACCAAGTGCAACTGACTTTAGATAGAACCAATTGGAAATGGGGAAAACGAAATATTAATATCCTGATGCTCGCAATCGTTTATCGTGGAATAGCGATACCTATCCTTTGGACATTGCTTAATAAACGTGGAAATTCAGATACGAAAGAGCGTATTGCTTTGATTCAACGCTTTATAGCCATTTTTGGTAAAGACCGTATTGTGAATGTGTTCGCAGACAGAGAGTTTATCGGTGAGCAGTGGTTTACATGGTTAATTGAACAAGACATCAACTTCTGCATTCGTGTTAAAAAAACTTCATTGTCACCAATCATTTAGGAAAGAATCATAAAATTAGTGATTTATTTCGCCATCTTAAAGTTGGTCAAATTGAATGTCGTAAACGACGGATTTTGGTTGGTCGGGTGAAACTATATATAAGTGCACTACAGTTAGAAAATGGAGAGCTTTTACTCGTCGTTTCTCCTCAGTTTAATGCCAATGCTATTCAGGATTATGCATTACGCTGGGAAATTGAAACCTTATTCAGTTGTCTCAAAGGACGCGGGTTTAATCTTGAAAATACGCGCTTGACAGACCCTAGACGAGTGAAAAAATTGATTGCGGTGTTAGCTATAAGCTTCTGTTGGTGTTACTTAACGGGTGAATGGCAACATAATCAAAAAAAAGCGATAAAAATAAAGAAGCATGGACGACTCTCAATGAGTTTATTTCGCTATGGTTTAGACTATGTTCAAATGGCGATTCAGCGTTTAATTGGTTTTGGGAAAAAAGAAGAGTTTAAGGAAATTTTGGCAATTTTAAGAAAGCAGAATCCTGATAGGATAAGGGTTCTGTGAAATTTGTCGTGTACAGAGTATAATAATAATAATCGAGCATGAGTCTCATACGGATGCTCGGGTCGAAAGGGAATCCCCAGGCGAGTAACCTGTTTGCGGTGATCCATTAGCTGCAGGAGCAGAAGAGCATACATCTGGAAGCAAAGCCAGGAAAGCGGCCTATGGAGCTGTGCGGCAGCGCTCAGTAGGCAATTTTTCAAAATATTGTTAAGCCTTTTCTGAGCATGGTATTTTTCATGGTATTACCAATTAGCAGGAAAATAAGCCATTGAATATAAAAGATAAAAATGTCTTGTTTACAATAAAGTGGGAGTAGTAATTTCGTTACTTTGTTTAGAATTTCTTCAGAAATATTTCTTAATAAATCGTGTTTTTCAACAAGCGTAAAATTACTTTCTAAAATCTCTTGTTGTTTAGCTCGAGTTTGGGTATAAGCCCCATAATAAAATTGACGAGGATCTTTAAGCACGTACCAATCTTTCATTTGGATTACAGTACGGCCCTTATCGTAAAGATCAAATTCAGGCTGCCATAAAGGTTTGTAATGAAAATTAATTTCTTCCTGAATATCGTAGGTCGCTTCTTGATAACGTGAAGCTGGTTTATCACCAAATCTTTTTTCAATATAAGCATAAGTATTTCTTAAAGGCTTAACTGAAGATGTTTTAATATCAATTTGCATATAAATCTTCCTGATTTTTTAATAAAGACTAGAGTTTTTATTCTCTAATACCGGCCTGTCCAAATCGCCACTTCATGCGGTCATATTCAATCTTTGCAAAATCATCCGTACTTAGGTGCTGTACTTGATGGTGTGCGCAGAATTCTTCAAAAGCCTTGACTGGCATAATCATTTCTACAGCTAACTCTGGATCACCTATCGAAAATTCAAATTCGATATATTTGTCACGCTGAGTCCCTGTAACATGAATAAAGCAAGGAGGCTGTTCTACATTGAGTTGCTGCATACCAAAATCCTCATATTCTCCATAAGATTATTGCAACTTGCATGCCAATTTTATTTATTATTATTTTTCAAATATTTATGATTTTCTCTTTTTTATTTCATACAATGTTCTTTATCAAATTCTTAAGTCACAATGTATGACTTAAGAAAATTCTCAAGTGTTTTATATTTTCTCAGTTGTATAAGCACTTATAGATGATCAAAAAAAAAAGAAGCCAAAGCTTCTTTTTTTGATTTTCCAACTCGCATTGATAGCCCCTATAATTCAATCAACTGAACCGTACCGGGTTTGTCGGAGAGTTTTTTATTTAAGTTAGGCCACCTGACCTAACGGGTTAATCTTATCATAGTACATTGCTTCAAAATCAAAAGGTGATACATAACCTAGTGCACTATGTACACGCTCTTTATTGAACCAATCTACCCAATTTAGTGTCGCAAGTTGTACATCCGCTAAACCTTGCCAATCTGCTTTTAGATATTCAATCACCTCTGTTTTGTATAAGCCATTCACCGTTTCAGCCAAAGCATTATCGTATGAATCACCAGTCGTACCGACTGATGCTCGTAAATTTGCTGCTTCTAAACGATTGGTATAGCGAATGGAAAGATATTGCACACCTCTGTCGGAATGATGAATCACATTCTTTGGCATGCCTCGATCATGCAATGCTTGCTCCAATGCATCGAGCACCATATCTGTATTCATCCGTGTCGATACTTTCCATCCAACAATTGCTCGTGAGAACACATCAATAATAAATGCAGTATAAACCCAGCCTGAATTTGTTTGAA
>NZ_VOYF01000054.1:0-3033 GCF_013420775.1 Acinetobacter sp. YH01010
TTAAAAATATGATTGCTGAGAACTGCCTTGTTTTGAAACTTGGTTGGCTTTAATTAGTTTTTAGTATTCTTTATAGAAAATGCCTCGATCAAGGGGCATTTCTAACAATCATTTAACATAAAATTTCTTATGTGAAGTAACCTGAATGCAGCGGTGCCCCATTGGGGGCGCGTTGAGATAAGCCTCTTTTAGATAACTTTAGCAACTCGATAGACAGTTGCAACTCCACAATTCACTGCTTTGGCAATTTCTTCCTTAGTCATATTGCCAACTACTAGCAATTCTTTTATTCGTTTATGTTTAGCCTCATTTGCCTTCTTGCCTGTTGGTTTGTAACCCGAACGTGCCAGGCCCTGCTTAATACGTTCTATACGTTTCTCATTGTCTAGGCGGGCCATTGTTGCCAGAAGATCAATCAACATATTGTTGATGAGTTCCAAGATTGAATGAGTAATGCTGTCACTGGTTTGAATCATTTGGTAGGTAGTAGGAAGATCTGCTACGACTAAACGAAGTCCCTTCTCCTGGATCCTGCGCTTCAGCTCTTGAAAATCTCGTTGGGTTAGGCGTGATAAGCGGTCAATACTTTCAACTAACAATGTGTCACCTTGATTTGCTTCTGACAGTAGCTTATTCAATTCAGGTCGGTCTAACTTCGTACCACTATAGTTTTCCACGTACACAATGGTTTCACCCAAATTCAAGTTTTGGTTTAGATCCTGAAGAATCTGCAAAGCCCTTTCTGCATCTTGATCTTTAGTTGAAGCTCGTAGATAAATACGTGTATTCATTTCTATCATTTAATCTTAATTCTATTAGATTAATGATAATACTATCATTTAATTATTGCATTAAGTCTAATGATAGATATTGTATGCGATTTGGCTCGCTATCATTCAGGTATACTCTTTTGATAAAAAAAGCATGACTAAAAGCCATGCCTTGGGATTCGTATAACGCGTATTATGTTAATTTTAGAAAGTCTTTAAAATAAGAATTTATAAAAAACTCTTTCTCATCATTAATTTTTAAAGATAAGTTATTGCATAATAATTCTTTCTTACTCAAATCAATTATGATCAAAATGATGTGGGTCTAGGATTTTAGACCATGCCTATAGTCGTAAAGCACTGGCTCATCGTGTATCGATCAGTATGGAAACAGACTTTTGCATAGATGCGTTGCAAGAAGCAATTGTGAAATATGGTTGTCCTGAAGTCTTTAATACAGACCAAGGCAGTCAATTCACAAGCGAGGCATTTTTGAATGAGTTAAAATTGCGAAATATCCGTATCAGTATGGATGGAAAAGGACGATGGATGGATAATGTGATGATTGAGCGTTTATGGCGCAGCGTGAAGCATGAGGAAGTCTATTTGAAGGCTTACGATACGGTTAAACAAGCGATACAATCAATTGCTGAATATTTGGATTTTTATAACATGATACGTCCTCATTCAAGTTTGAATAAGGCAACACCGAATGAATTTTATGATCAACATTTACTAAAAGTAATGGCAGCATAATTTAAATATTTAGAGCGGGTTTATCACTTATAAAACTGAATTGAGTTGTCTAATTAACGGAACCACATTAGTATCCTATAAAATATTCTGACACCGAAGACTCTATAGTAATTACATATACTGATAGTAATAATACAGTGCATAAGGATGTAGCTGTTCCTTATTTCGGTAAATATGATAAGAAAAATTATAGTTATAATATCAAGTAGTTTAAGTATTATTAATATTTAGAGTGTACGGCATTGACGGTATAGGTTAAATTGACACTACAAGACAGCACTTTAACCAATTTCAACAGCAACATCCCCAAATATATTTAATATAAATTAAGCATGAGATATAAAAATGCACGCCTTTGATATTATCATACCCCAATATACAGGTATCGCTGAAGATGATGATAGCCACGACCATGATGTATTTTGTTATTTAGGAAATTTAGAAGGCAACGGACAAATATTACCCCGTAACCATCATTTAGCTGTTAGCCAAAATGATATTACTCGCGTGACTGTGGTGTGTCCTGAAATGGATGCCCTTGACCGTAAAAATATGAACAGCTATGCCCAAGAAATGCACAATAAAATCGAACAGTTAGCAGGTAAACCCATTCAAACCTTGTATATCGGAGAAGACCATGACTATCCTCTTCCCCGTTATGCCGTACCAACGCAATCTGAATTTTACATGTTGCGTTGGGGCTGGAGTTCGCCTTTACTAGATGGAGTAACCTTACAAGGCATTCCTCTATATAAAATCCCATATACCCAACCTGATCACCCTTGTTATGATAATGTGTGGTCATGGTATCGTCAGGCTGAAGCGTTATATCGTTTGTGGCTTGGTTCTCAACCAGTAAGTGAAGCCTTTGCCTTAGAGCAAATGCAAAATCCCAATTCTGAGCATAGCAAAATAGGTCGAGAATTGTGCCGTATCATTGAACAAAGCACAGGTGTACCCACCTATTATTTTCTAATGAATTACCGTGATTGGACACAGGCAGAAGATATGGAACAAAAATGTCCACTGACAGGGCAGGATTGGCTATTGCCTGCCAATACCTATCACTATATTGATTTTAAATGCGATGAGAGTCGTTTGGTGAGTGAGTTGAGTCAAAATTGGTCGGATGAAAGCGAGGACTGACCGAATGAAAAATTATTTGTGGTAAGCTCATAAAGCCTATCAAGCATAGAGATAAAAATAACACCCAAACTATCTGTAACCAACCGTGAATCGTCTCGATATTTTCGGAGAGTGTTTTACTGGAATCAGGTACAGGACAAGTTTATTTTCAGTATACCCTAGCGGAACCACCTAACGACGTCATACACGTACTTTAATGAAGAAAATGGGTATTCAGGCGTTATATTGCAAACCAAATTTAAGCCAGGCTAATCAAGCTCACCGTAAATATCCATATCTGCTCAAAGGATTGGCTATTCAGCGCAGTAATCAAGTGTGGTCTACGGATATAACGTATATCCCTATGGCAAAAGGCTTTGTT
>NZ_VOYF01000055.1:0-2697 GCF_013420775.1 Acinetobacter sp. YH01010
AATGCTATCGAGGGCTATCTCAGATATTAAATGATGCTAGGGAGCAAGGTCTGCCAGAAGATTGGCTACCTATTTGTGAAGATAATGGTAGTTATTATTGCCTATCTCCTAATCATAAAATTAGATAGTAAGCGTCCGCTGAATCCCATACCAATTTTAATTCGATTTAGGTTTCCAGCAGTGTGGCAGTAACTCTTCAATCTGGGTCACTTTATGTGTCGGTAACCTTTTCAGCACATCACTTAAATAGGCATACGGATCCAAGCCATTCAGCTTTGCTGACTGGATTAAAGTCATGATATTCGCCGCTCGCTGGCCGCTGCGCAGCGAACCTGCAAACAGCCAGTTCTTGCGCCCCAACGCCCAGGGACGCATCTGATTCTCGACCCAATTATTGCAAATCGGTAGATTGCCATCATCCAAATAGCGGCTTAAAGCTGGCCAACGCTTCAGAGTGTAATTGATGGCCTTGGCGGTGGGAGAACTCGATGGCACTGTCAGATGATGTTGGTTGAGCCATTCATATAGTTGTTGCATCACTGGTTGACTATGCTGTTGTCGGTATTCGCGGCGGTGTTCTGCCGTACCGTCGGTCTTTCTCCTGAGTTCTGCTTCTATCGCATACAGTTTCTGAATCAGCACTAATGCCTGTTCAACGACCTGACTTTTCCCGGTCACATGCAGTTCGTGGAATTTACGACGTGCATGCGCCATGCAGCCCACCTCAATGACCTGACCTGATTTAAAGCGTGCTTTATAACCGCTGTAATCATCACAGACCAGATGGCCCTGCCAGTCTTTCAGAAACGCTTCAGCACGCTGACCTGAACGACTACCCTGAAAGTCATAGATCACAGCTTGAATTGGATTATATTGGGTTGTTGCATAAGCCCAGACATAACCTTTCTTCGGTTTTTTATCATTCTCACCCATCCGCATGATGGTGACCGGCGTTTCATCTGCATGCAGCACCCGCTGTTGCAACACCACCTATTTTAAGGCATTAGCCAGAGGTTCCAGTTTCACACCGCAGCGACCAATCCAGTCAGATAAAGTAGATCTGGACAGATCAATGCCAGCCCGCTGATAGATCAGGCGCTGACGGTACAGCGGCAAATGATCGGCATACTTCGATACCAGCACATGGCTGAGCAATTCAGGTGAAGCAATGCCTTTATCAATCACATAGGCGGGCATCGCTTGCTGAGTCAGGGTGTCGCACTGATCACAGACCCATTTGCCACTTACATGCTGTTCCTTATAGAACTGTGCCGGTCTGAAATGCAGTTTTTCACTGATATCTTCGCCGATACGACGGAGTTGGCATCCACAAGCACATTGGGTTGATGCAGGTTCATGCTCGATTCGAATCGTAGGTAAGTGAGTTGGCAGCAGTCGACGTTTAGGTTTGTTGACTGTGGCTTTGTGTGTCACTGCATCGGTTTTATCTGCATTTAATCGTTCTAATTCCAGATCAACCGCAGCAATATCTTCTTCAACCGCTTCGTCCATAGATGGATTTGTTTTGCGGTGAGATGTTCGTTTTTACTACCGAATTTATGCTTTTTAAACAGCGCCAGTTCATGCTCGTATTTTTGATTGAGAATAGAAAGATGCTGAACTTTGGCATCCAATTGCTGGTTTGATTTTTCTAATTCTTGATTTGATTGTGCCAGAGACTGATGCTGCATCGCCAACTGCCGGGTGAATTCCAGCAGTTGTTCATGGGTCAGTTGGCTTAAGTCAGGCAGTGTATTCATGACCGCAGTATGCCTGAGGTCATGAGAATAATGAAATAGAACGTTTGGAGAATAGCAGAATGTACCAGCCTAGTTTAGAGCATTGTTACCACCTGCTGTCGTCCAATGCGCTGCCAGGGCAAACCCTGAATCAGTGCCTGTAACTGTTCTGGACTGAGAGCTACGTTTTCACCCTAGTGAACTTTAGCCCAGTGGAATTTTCCCTGTTCCAGCCGCCTGGCACACAGCCAGATGCCCAGTCCATCATGTACCAGCACTTTCATACGATGGCCACGTTTATTACAGAACAGGTAGGCGCAATGCGGTTTGATTGAGCCAAAGGCTTTCATAATCTGCGCCATAGCCGTATCCATACCCGCACGCATGTCCATGGGCTGGGTAGACAATCAGATTTCATCAATGCGGATCATGTTGCAAGTACCTTGAGTAATTCTGCTAAAGCAGATATTTTCGATACTTGCCATTTCAAGCCAATTTCTGCTTTTGAGTGGGGTAAGGTAATTTGAACCGTTAACATGTCAGTAGGATTAGGATCTAATGGTGCAGAGCAAGATAAGGCAATAAATGCAGATTTATTCGGTAGTGGTGAGCGATCACTCCTTAGCTTAGCATCAATTAAGCGAATCCATTTGGACACAAGATTTGTATTCAATCCATGTTGCAAAGCAACCGAAGCAATTGAAAC
Organism: Acinetobacter sp. YH01010; assembly: GCF_013420775.1. NCBI lineage: Bacteria > Pseudomonadati > Pseudomonadota > Gammaproteobacteria > Moraxellales > Moraxellaceae > Acinetobacter > Acinetobacter sp. YH01010. The sequence continues at coordinate 2,446 of NZ_VOYF01000055.1, forward strand.
CTCCGGTGCTTTACAAGCCTGAACGATCTGTTGTTTAAATTCAGCACTATATGTTCTTCGTTTTTTCGCAAGAGATGCGAAGGATGTCTGATTATTTGTAGTCATAAATTTAAGTACCCACTTGTGTTGGCACTGTTGCAAATAACCACGAATGGTAAGCTGAAGACTGTTTTAGCTAAAGGTGCAGCATATGAATCCTTTCCATGGTCGGCATTTTCAGGGCGAAATCATTCTTTGGGCTGTGCGCTGGTA
>NZ_VOYF01000056.1:0-2533 GCF_013420775.1 Acinetobacter sp. YH01010
TATTAAAGCGAGAAACATACGCTTGGATTATGCTGGGCGTGATGTTTTGGATATTGATGAATTGGAAATTCACTCTTATGACCGTATTGGTCTTGTGGGTGATAACGGAGCAGGAAAGAGTAGTTTACTCAAAGTACTTAATGGCGAAATTGTTTTAGCCGAAGCGACATTACAGCGTTTTGGTGATTTTGCACATATCAGCCAACTGGGCGGAATCGAAATAGAAACGGTCGAAGACCGGGCAATGTTATCTCGCCTTGGTGTTTCCAATGTACAAAACGACACAATGAGTGGCGGAGAGGAAACTCGTGCAAAAATTGCTGCCGCATTTTCCCAACAAGTACATGGCATTCTAGCGGATGAACCAACCAGCCACCTTGATCTCAATGGAATAGATCTACTTATTGGTCAACTTAAAGCATTTGATGGAGCATTACTTGTTATCAGTCATGACCGATATTTTCTTGATATGGTTGTAGACAAGATATGGGAGTTAAAAGACGGTAAAATTACGGAATATTGGGGTGGTTACTCGGATTACTTGCGTCAAAAAGAAGAAGAGCGACAACACCAAGCCGTAGAATATGAGCTGATGATGAAGGAACGGGAGCGATTAGAATCTGCTGTGCAAGAAAAACGCCAGCAAGCTAATCGATTAGACAATAAGAAAAAAGGAGAAAAATCCAAAAACTCTACCGAAAGTGCTGGACGACTTGGGCATGCAAAAATGACTGGCACCAAGCAAAGAAAACTGTATCAGGCAGCTAAGAGTATGGAAAAGCGTTTGGCTGCATTAGAAGATATTCAAGCACCAGAGCATTTGCGTTCTATTCGTTTTCGTCAAAGTTCAGCCCTAGAACTGCACAATAAGTTCCCGATTACGGCAGATGGTCTGAGCTTAAAATTTGGTAGCCGTACTATCTTTGATGACGCTAACTTTATAATACCGCTTGGCGCTAAAGTCGCTATAACTGGATCGAATGGAACAGGGAAAACGTCCTTGTTAAAAATGATATCAGAACGTGCTGATGGATTAACCATATCTCCAAAAGCTGAAATTGGCTACTTTACACAAACAGGATATAAATTTAACACGCATAAATCTGTGCTCTCCTTTATGCAGGAAGAGTGCGAGTACACAGTTGCGGAAATTCGTGCAGTATTGGCTTCAATGGGGATCGGAGCGAATGATATTCAAAAAAACTTATCCGACTTATCGGGAGGTGAAATCATCAAACTGCTTTTATCCAAAATGCTTTTAGGAAAATATAATATTTTGCTTATGGATGAACCAGGAAACTATCTTGACCTAAAAAGTATTGCCGCATTAGAAACAATGATGAAGTCCTATGCAGGAACTATTATCTTCGTATCTCATGACAAGCAATTGGTCGATAATATTGCTGACATTATCTACGAGATCAAAGACCACAAAATCATCAAGACTTTTGAGAGAGATTGTTAATGATAGCCAATCTAATCCGAACATTAATTATTGAACTCTTTAAAGGAAATTAAAAATGACAATTCAAGATATTCAATCACTTGCTGAAGCACACGGCTTGTTGCTTACGGACAAAATGAATTTCAATGAAATGGGCATTGATTTTAAGGTCGTTTTTGCTCTTGATACAAAGGGGCAACAATGGTTGCTGCGTATTCCTCGTCGTGATGGCATGAGGGAACAAATCAAGAAAGAAAAACGCATTTTAGAATTGGTAAAAAAACATCTTTCTGTAGAGGTTCCTGATTGGAGAATTTCATCTACAGAATTAGTGGCTTATCCCATACTTAAAGATAATCCTGTTTTAAATTTGGATGCTGAAACCTATGAAATAATTTGGAATATGGACAAAGATAGCCCGAAATACATAACATCTTTGGCAAAAACCTTATTTGAAATCCATAGTATTCCTGAAAAAGAAGTTCGGGAAAATGATTTGAAAATTATGAAACCTTCAGATTTAAGACCTGAAATAGCAAACAATTTGCAGTTAGTAAAATCTGAAATTGGTATAAGTGAGCAATTGGAAACCCGCTACAGAAAATGGTTGGATAATGATGTTCTATGGGCAGATTTCACCCAATTTATACATGGCGATTTATATGCTGGGCATGTACTAGCTTCAAAGGATGGAGCTGTTTCAGGCGTTATTGATTGGTCAACAGCCCATATAGATGACCCAGCGATTGATTTTGCTGGGCATGTAACTTTGTTTGGAGAAGAAAGCCTCAAAACTCTAATCATCGAGTATGAAAAACTAGGGGGTAAAGTTTGGAATAAACTATATGAACAGACTTTAGAAAGAGCAGCGGCCTCTCCTTTGATGTATGGTTTATTTGCCTTAGAAACTCAAAATGAAAGCCTTATCGTTGGAGCAAAAGCTCAGTTGGGAGTTATATAATTTAAAAATATGATTGCTGAGAACTGCCTTGTTTTGAAACTTGGTTGGCTTTAATTAGTTTTTAGTATTCTTTATAGAAAATGCCTCGATCAAGGGGCATTTCTAACAATCATTTAACATAAAATTTC
>NZ_VOYF01000057.1:0-2485 GCF_013420775.1 Acinetobacter sp. YH01010
GACAAGCATCGTCATTTTATTATGGTCAGCCTCAGGGTGAAGTGTGTCTAATCAACAGGGTTTTCGGTCTCTAAGCACTTTTTAAAGGGAACTTCATCGACTCAAATCTCTATTTGCAACAGTGCCCAGCTCCACCAATTCCATATAAGAAGCCGCTCATTCGAGCGGCTTTTTTGTGCAAAAAACAAAACCTAACCCGCTATTTATCTTTGCTCGAAAAATTCTCCCTCAGCGAGTTAACCCAGCTTGAGAATTTATGTATTGAGTCACCGCCTTTACCAAGCAGTTCCCTTAGCTCTTCTTCGAAGTGCGTTTGCTTTTTCTCCTCCGGTTCGGGCAGCGGCGGCAGTATGTGGGCAAAGTAGGTTTTGTCGAGTAAGCGGTGCAGCATACGCTCGCCAATAAAAGGCTTATTGCTATTGAGCGCTCTGGCACCTTTTATGATGTTACGAATGTCGTATTGTGTCGGGCTTATATCAGGCACCTGTTTGGGAATATTCAGCAGTTTATACACACCAATACGGGCGGTGCGAATAGAGGCTTCCATGGTGAATATTATGTCATTGCGAGTTTCTACAAATTGTCCCACTAAGCCTAAATTCGTGCAGCCTTCAGGAACTACTCTGGGCCTGTCGCCTGCAGCTCTGGGCATAAACTGAGCTGTAATATAAGGCATAAGCGCAATGCGTATTTTGGTGTTGGCTATAACCTCATCTAACTGGTCTTCAATACCCAGATGATGGCAAAGCTCGGTCAGAATTTCTTTACCGGTGCATTCTGGCATGGTTTTGTTTACACGGTTGCCTTGCTTATCCATCAACAGGCCATAAACCCACAACACCAATGTGTCATCTGGCTGGTCGGGGAAGTGGGGTTGGCGATTACAGGTAACACTTAACAGCCAGTTGGAGTCAGTAAAAGTCACTATGCCGCCGGTTACGGTTCGACCGGAGTATGGGTCGTTTACTGATAAGGTTTTCAGTTTATCGACAAGGGGTGAGGGCTTGCAGGTAAGGGTGGCCGACTCCCATATAGACTTGTCTACGTCACCATAAAATTTTTCTGGCTTACCGAAAACGGGAGACTTCTTGGCGAGGTTCTTCCATAAGTTCCAGCCACTTTCGCTACCCGGGTCATGCCTTTCACAGTTAAGCTCCGGGGCATCATCCATACCGGCATAAGCCGTCTGTTCAGTCATTGATCCGGTGAGGGCGAACACTAAATCATTCTTGCCAACTTCAATATATTGCTCTTCACCTTTAACAACGGCCTGAATTCCGGTTACCGTCTTGTTGTCTCCGGTAATGCTCATATCAAGGTCATCTACTCTGGCTTCAAAGGTAAATTTCACTCCTTTTTCACGCAGAAAATTGGTCAGTGGCTTTATAAAGGTGTCGTACTGATTGTATTTAGGGAAAAGCAGAACAGACATGTCACCAAAGCCGTCAATTGAGTCCAGAAAACGATGCAAATAGAGCTTGGTTTCCAACACGCTGTGGCAGTTTTTAAAAGCAAACATAGTACGGAATAAAAACCAGAAGTTGCTTTGTAAAAAGCCTTCACTGAAATATTCCTCAATGCTTATGTCGTCTAACTCTTCCTTGCGTTTCAGCATTAAGCGGATAAGTTCCCATTGCTGAGATTTACTCAGCCCCATGTCTTCTGAGTCAAGGATCTCGCCGGACTTGTTAATTAAACGGGCCTTAGAGTAATTTGGGTCGTTGTCGTTTATCATTCGGTATTCATCGAGAACAGAATACTCTTCGGGAAGTTCAAGGGCGGGAATGTCCTGGAATAGATCCCAGAGGGTGTCGTAGTTCCAGTTCATTTCACGACCACCGCGAATGATGTAACCGTCTTCGAGGTTACCCGCACCATCCATAGAGCCGCCTTCTACACTCATTTCTTCTAAAATAGTGATATTTTCGGCGGGCATATGACCATCGCGAATTAAATAAAATGCCGCGGCAAGCCCCCCGATACCACCACCAATTATCCACGCTTTACGCTTTTCGACTCCTGGAGTTGGTAAGGTTTTATGACGCGAATAGGGCGATATAAAATCCCCCGGTGGCAAAGTGTTAAGCGGTTTATGGCACCAAAAACCGCCTGTTGCGTCAGGCTCATGTTCAAAACCCTCTGGTGCGGTTACCGAGATATCAAATTTCGCAATTGTCTTTTTAGCCATTACGGACTCCTTCCTTTACTGAATAGAAATACTTGCTGTTCTCGCTGATACCCTTAGTGGTATTGCGAACAGCACTTTCAGTTTAGTTGAATCGCCATCTTAGTCAATTAATGGAGGGTGTTCAAAATTCTGAGAAAATGTAGATGAACAATACAGTATCATCCTAGAACGGCTTTGTTGCATAAACATTCAAAAGCTGAGTTTTCCCCAATCCATTCAAATTTAAGTGACAACTTGGGTGTGAGGTCTACCTAATTCCGTAAATCTATTCAGAACTGCCACACGCGCATGAATTTC
>NZ_VOYF01000058.1:0-2304 GCF_013420775.1 Acinetobacter sp. YH01010
AAAAATAAACTTATATGGCACTTGCGTAATTCACGACAAAATGTGTCAAGTTTTGAAGAAGAGATGCAGTACTCAAGAATAGCAAGGAACTACACGGAGATGAAAAGCAGGAGGAAAATATTAAAAATGGGTGGTTTTAATAAAAAAAAGAGATGAATAACGCTTGTTACTCATCTCTCAGATAATGGGGGTGTTGAAATAGTGTTAGAAGGACTGCTCCAGACTTTCCAGTTCCATCATTAGTTCCAGCATCTGTTCTTCGGCTGTTTCCAGTTTGGCTTTCAGCTCAGTTTGCTCATTCATCAGTTTGAGCAAATCATTTTTACGTGAGGCATCATATAAAGCACTATCTCCGAGCAAGCTTTGAATTTCAGCCAGTCGCGGCGTAACCTTTGAAATCTGTGTTTCACATTTTTCGATATTTTTACGAATCGGGCGGCTCAGTTCCCGCTGGCGTGCCGCTTCCTTACGCTGTGCTTCTTTGTCCAGTCTGGAAATGGTTGCTTTGACTTCGACCTGAGATTTCACCGGCTCGGCTGGCTTCTGCCCGTTTTTGATCATCTCAATGCGGGCCTGACGTAACCAGTCGGCATAAGCGGTCAGATCACCGTCAAATTCACGGCATTGACCATTATGTACCAGCAGCAATTCATCACAGACACTGGCAATCAGCTGGCGCTCATGCGATACCAGCACCACAGCACCTTCAAAATCCTGCAAGGCCATGGTCAATGCATGACGCATATCCAGATCTAAATGGTTGGTCGGCTCATCCAGAATCAACACGTTTGGACGCTGCCAGACAATCAATGCCAGAGCCAGACGGGCACGTTCACCGCCTGAGAAACTTTCACTTGGCGTATCCATGCGTTCGCCGCTAAAACCAAAACTGCCCAGGAAAGAACGCAGGCTGGCTTCACTGATTTTTTTATCGGCAATACGGGCCAGCTGTAACATCGGGCTGGCATTGCCATCCAGTGCATCCATTTGGTGTTGGGCAAAGTAGCCAATATTGAGCAGTTCTGAATCTTTACGCAGACCCTGAAGCAATTTTAAATCACCGACCAGCGATTTAATCAGGGTGGATTTACCGGCACCATTCATCCCGAGCAAACCAATCCGGCTGCTTGGCGTGATCTGTAAATTGACATTGGTGACAATCAGCTTGTCACCATAACCAATATCGGCATGTTCCAGTTGCAATAAAGGCGAACTCATTTTGGTCGGTTCACGGAAACTGAAGGTAAATGGTGTATCAACATGGGCAGCAGACAGTTCCTGCATACGCTCCAGCTGTTTGATCCGGCTCTGTGCCTGCTTGGCTTTGGTGGCTTTCGCTTTAAAACGGTCAATATATTTTTGCAGATGTGCGCGGGTTTCCAGCTGCTTTTCATAAGCCTGTTGCTGCTGCGCCAGACGTTCACTGCGGGTGCGCTCGAAGGTCGAGTAGTTACCGGTATATAAAATCAGTTCCTGATTTTCAATATGTAAAATATGATCGGTAATCGCATCGAGGAAATCCCGGTCATGCGAAATCAGCACCAGCGTACCTTCATAGGCTTTCAGCCAGTCTTCGAGCCAGAGAATGGCATCCAGGTCTAAATGGTTGGTCGGTTCATCAAGAAGGAGTAAATCGGAACGGCTCATCAGGGTACGCGCCAGATTCAGGCGCATGCGCCAGCCACCAGAAAAACTTGAAACATCCAGTTGGGATTGATGTTCAAAAAAGCCCAGACCGGCCATCAGTTGCGAAGCTTTGGCCGGCGCAGAATAACCTGAAATTTCATCAAAACGGCCATATAAATGGGCCAGTTCTGCATCATCCAGCTGATCTGGCTGCTCCAGTTTCTGTTGAATATCCCAGTATTCTTCATCGCCGGACAAGACGAAATCAATGGCTTTCATATTCAGCGCTTTGATTTCCTGCGCCATATGCGCCACGGTCCATACCGCAGGACGGGTCAACGAACCGGTGTCTGACTCCATGCCACCAAGCAAAGCTGAAAACAGGGTCGATTTCCCGGCACCATTGACACCGGTTAGGCCAATTTTCCATCCTGGGTGTAACTGCATCGACGCTTTTTGAAATAAAACACGTCCACCGCGACGTATAGATAACTGGTCTAACTGAATCATTGAGAAATCAAAGCTAAGAAATAAGATGCGCCTATTCTAAAGGAAAGCCTTGTGAAAATGAAAAATCTTGCGACTTTTACTGAAATGAGCCAGCTTTTAAATATTGTGAATTTATATATTATGGACGAATAAGTTGAGTATAAGCTCTATTTTCAGCATTAACAGTTG
>NZ_VOYF01000059.1:0-2287 GCF_013420775.1 Acinetobacter sp. YH01010
CAAACTATTTGTGTCGGTATGTCCTCTGAAAGATGCGTATAGCAAGGCTTTCAGTCCTCCTAAAAGCATTTAAAAGCTTTTTATATTATTAAAAGCCCAAAAAAATCAAAAACGACATTTAAAACTGCCCTATGTTTTCGCTTCGCTCAAACTTTATTGAATCTCGCTTCGCTCGATTCCTGGGGGCAGTTTTTTCAAAGACCGGCTAGGACGCTAAAAACAAGAATGGATTCGCTTCGCTCATAAAGCTTTATGCTCGCTTCGCTCGTCATGGAGCCAGTGACTACAGTCGCTTTGCTCTGTAAATCTCGTTATGACCCAACAGGGAGCTTGTAATCAGGGAAAAGGCAGGGGCGAAATTTTTATAACGCTCAATCGCTCGTAGACACTCGCTCGGCTACTTGATCAATTTATTTAGTTGTTCTTCAAAATCTTGCTTGTTTAACTCACCTGAAACGTACTGATCATAAAGTTTTTGATGATCTTCAGTGATTTCTAAATCGTAATATTCTCGATTTGATTTCTTTAAAAACACCTCTGACAAACGATTATTGTTTTCGGCATCACTCAATTTCATAGTCTAAATGCTCCTATTTTGCGTTTATTGGCGTTTTTAGCCCTGTTTAGCTAGATTTCCCTGTTTTGAAGAAAAGAGCGCTTAAATGCGATTTTAGGCGGTTTTTCGCAATGTATGAAAATCTGATATTTCAAAAGTTGCCGATCGGCAAGTTTTAGCGGTTTGGGGATTTATCATTTTCCGACAGCAGTTGGGAATGCACGCTTACGCGTTTCTCTCCGAGAAACAAAAAAACGACCTCTGAAAAAGATAAAAATAAGCCCCAAAAGCTGGGGCGTTTTGAAATCTTTTTTAGAGGATTAATTACTACTTTTTGGCATTCACGTAGTCATAAAATTGAATTTGCTGTTCTGGGTCTTTTAGCATAGGGCGAAGTCTTCGTGCAAAGTCATCTGGAGATTCATTTTCTAGTTTTAAATGAGCGAATTTTTTATCTCTCGACATGTGGTATGACAAGCTATTCACTTGCATATTTTGCAATTCAATAAACTTAGGTTCATCGACCTGTTTGATTGGTGCAGATTGGATTTTCTTAGAACCAAAGCCGAGCTGTTCCAGTAGCGGGTAAAACATCCTGAATTTTTTTGGTTCTAAAAGCATATCGGCAAGGCGTTTCGTAAAGTCTTCGACTGATTCTCCGATCTCTGCATATTCGCTACCAACTTCGGGCAGTTCAGATAATTTGTGTGCGAACAAATGCCGTTGGGCATCGGTCATTTCGACAAAGAAATCAGGTGTGTTTGGATCTCGTTTCGGGTCAATTTTTTGTTCTACTTTTGGCTGAGCTTTTTGTTTAAATCGGAATGAAAAACCAGTAATTGAACGACCATTTTTATGTTGTTCTACCTTCACCTTAATGTCTGTTTTTTCATTAATTTGTTGTAATGATGGTTCTAAAACACGACTTTTAAAATGATTCATTGCTTTATATTCATTAGGTTCAACTCCTAACTGACTTCTGAAATCCGCTAGTTTCAAAATTGGAGTTTTACCTACCTCACGCCATGTTATCAATAGTTCATAAAGTCGTATTGCATACTTGCCTGTAAGTCCTGAAACTTGATTAATCTGATAGCTTGTAAAGTGTTTCTCTAGTCGTGTAATTAGTGGAACTACATCGGGTGCAAAGGTGATTTCTAGTAGTGCAGAATCATCAATGTATTTAATGCGACTGACCCACCGTGAGCGCACAATACCAATCCCTTTTGGTGTTTCTTCTTGGAATGAAAATTGTCGGTCAAATAGGTTATTTACAGCTTCTTTCAAAGCCTTGTAAGCCCCTTCTTTTGTGACATTGAACTGTTTTGCATAATCACTGGCATGAATTTCTAGCTTACTGTCAGCAGTGATTCCTTTCCCTGTTTCTCTAGCACTGATAATTGCCAATAAGATTAACCTTTGTTCTGTTACCTCCAAATTGTAACTGGCATTCATAAGAGCATTATCTTTTACAACTAACCCGCCTTTCATTAAGACACCATTATTTTTATGCGATTAAAGACACACTATATTTTTATGTGTCTTAATGCAAACTATTTGTGTCGGTATCGGTGTTTTTGAACAAACTATTTGTGTCGGTATGACAAACTATTTGTGTCGGTATGTCCTCTGAAAGATGCGTATAGCAAGGCTTTCAGTCCTCCTAAAAGCATTTAAAAGCTTTTTATATTATTAAAAGCCCAAAAAAATCAAAAACGACATTTAAAACTG
>NZ_VOYF01000060.1:0-2180 GCF_013420775.1 Acinetobacter sp. YH01010
GTAAATTTTCAGCGTTGCTGGCTCCCCGTCAGCCGGATTGGGTTGCATCGCAGGGGTGTCGAAAGAGTCAACTGCGGTCCAAAGCTGTTGGACTTGGGTGAAAAGGGCGTTTATTCTTCCTATACGTGAACCGCATCCTACGGAATGAGTAACCCTTGCCCTATTGTGAGTAGAACGTCGTATAATTCAAACGAAAGCAGTTAATAGGTATGAAATATCACAGCACAAAAGAGCGACAGGACATGTTTAGATGATGTTATTATAAAATAATAACATCATGGATGAATAAAAAATAATTTTCTATCTTTACAACTATGTTATACTTCTATGATAAGGCTATGATGGCAAAGCCTTGGTTTTCCTAATCAAATAGTCGCCGAGATGGCTTCAATGCGACAGTAGGTCTACTGTCTCACAATTAATTCATGTATCAGATTTTTGTTCCCTGATGGGAAGTGTTATCCATACGAAAAGAATATGGGTAAAGTGTTACACCTGTATATGACATTCAGAATGTCCTGTCGGGGGAACTGGTACCAATTTAATAAAAGAAAACAGTATAGAAATGACAATCGAAGATATGCAAACATTAGCCCTAGAGCATGGGCTGAGAATTTCGGAAGAGATGAGTGTCAATGAGATGGGCATCGACTTTAGAGTTGCCTTTGTAAAGGAAGTAAACGGTGAGAACTGGGTACTCCGTATACCTCGAAGAAGCGATATGCTTGAACAAATCGAAAATGAAAGTAGAATATTGGATTTAGCCAAAAGAAACCTGTCGATCAATGTCCCTGATTGGAAAATTGTATCGGAGCGCCTAATAGCCTACCCTTTACTGGAGGATGCGCCTGCTCTGACATTCGATGCGATAACACATGAGGTTTCTTGGAACATAGATCGCGATAGCATAGCTTATGTGGAGTCTCTGGCAAAATCATTGGCCGAATTACATCGTATTACAGCTGACGATGTGAGAAAGAGCAACTTGAAAATAATGACTCCAAGTGAATTGAGGACCGAAATAGCTGACCGTATCCACTTGGTGAAATCTGAGATAGGTATCAGCGAGCCGTTGGAAAACAGATACCGTAGATGGTTGGACAATGACCCTTTGTGGCCTGAATTCACTTGTTTCATCCATGGCGATCTCTATGCAGGGCATGTCTTAACCTCGAAGGAAGGTAAGACCTCTGGTATCATAGATTGGTCTACTGCGCATATGGGTGATCCTGCACTGGACTTTTCTGGTCACGTATCGGTTTTTGGAGAGGATAGCCTGAAGAGTTTGATAACGGAGTATGCTAAACAAGGCGGAACGATATGGGATAGGCTCTACGAACAATCTATAGAGAGGGCTGCTGCAGCTCCATTAGCATATGGCGCTTTTGCGGTAGAGTGCAACGACGATAATCATATCAATGCCGCCAGAGCAGCCTTAGGTATTGTTCAATAAAATGATGTGAGGATACTTTTTTAAATGCTAAAATAGGAGTTCGATTGGTGCCACTTAAGAGTATCATTGATTTCTATTTTAGCCAGTATCCTCCACTTTTAGGAGCTCCTCGAAACTCGATTTTATGATCATCTCTTAAGATTTTGAGCCACCGCTCTACTATCTTGACAGGAACTAATAGCTCGTTTACTAAAAATGGTGCACGCTTTCCTGGATTAGTTCTTATCTGATTAAATAGTAGATTTACTCCCTCACTTACTCCCTCATTAGATTCGAAAAGTAGCTTTGATGAGACAATAACTCGAAAACCGTGCTGGAAATTTTCAAAGACAGGGGGACGCAGACCATAGGATGCGAAGCCTTCTTGGATTCGTTTGATGCCTGACCCATATTTTTCAATAAAATGCGCTTCTTTGAACGTGGCAGATATCCTTTTATTGCGCGCCCATGGCGAGTAATCTTCACGAAGAAGCTGATCAATCGTTAAGTTATCAGCTAAACCACCTGGATTGAAAAACTCTATGGAATTGTAATACACCCTGATTATGGAATCGGCAAATTAATTTGGACTTGGGTGAAAAGGGCGTTTATTCTTCCTATTACGTTGTCGGCAGCGGGCCAAAAAGGAATACGTCCATGCCCATCGAGGTGAAACCGGCTGTGAGCGCGGGTTCAAGCATATAGCCCGACAGGCGCGTATCCTTGCCGATCACGACACGATGGCGGT